>NZ_JAUBRK010000082.1:0-29453 GCF_036701825.1 Microcoleus sp. MOSTC5
TTCGTGTCCTCTTTGCCCTTGTAAGACTTCTATAAGCCTTGTACAGTCAGCTTTTCGCTTATTTTCAGCAAGCCCTAAATACCATCCTAAAGTTGTAGGGACAATTAATAAATCGTCCCTACAATATTCTTACCTAATTAATTAGCTCGATCGCACTACAGGAAAGCAAAATCTGTGGCAGTAATCGCGCTTGCAGGCACATTGTTGAGAGTTGCCAAAAGTTGACCGGAACCAGTAACTCGGATCAGAGTAGAACTATTTTCCGCAACAATGCTCAGTTGCGAGAAATTCAGACCGCCAATTAAGCCGATCGAATCGAGACCGTATTGAAAGTCTACAATAGTCTCGCTGCCGAGGTCAATTCCCAACATAAATCGATCGTTCCCGGTACCTCCAATCAGAGTATCATTCCCTTGATCTCCAAACAAGAAATCGTCCCCAGCACTGCCAAGCAAACTATCCTCATCCTTACCGCCGTAAAGAGTATCGTTCCCCGTTTCCCCGTTAACGGTATCCTGACCTTCATTGCCAAACAGCAAATCGTTGCCCAAACCGCCGCATATTTGGTCTTGTCCGCCAGCAGAACCAATGGGAAGAGGACTACCAATATCCCCGTACACTGTATCTTCCCCCTCGCCACCGCAGATAGTATCGCTGCCTTCATCGCCAAATAGAAGATTGCTGCCCAATTGGCCGAAAACTAAGTCATCGCCCTTGCCGGCACGCACTGTATCATCACCGTCACCGCCTGCGATCGTATCTTGATTTTTCTCCCCGCTGAGGAAGTCATCGCCCGCCAAACCGAAGACCAAATCATTGCCAGTCAAATCCGGGTCGAACGGGTTAATAGTTCCCCCGTAGATAATATCGTTACCCTGGTCGCCAATTAAAGTATCGCTCTCTTGGTCGCCAAAAATAATGTCGTCATCTTTACCGCCGTAAACAACATCGTCGTTCTTGCCCGCAAAGATTAAATCATCTCCAGCAACCCCATTTAGGTAATCATTACCCTCATTGCCAAACACCAAGTCCCTGTCTATATCTGGGCCAACCGGGAAAGCACTGTTAAGTCCGCCGTAAACATTATCATTGCCCCGCAACCCTGCCAACAAATCATCGCCGTCAAAACCATTTATTTCGTCACCGTTATTAGTGGCGAGAATAGTGTCGTTGCCGTTAGTACCGTTGCGGCTATTAGTGACAGAACTCGGGCCGCGAACACTGCCAATGCTGGGCAAAACAATTTGTTCACAAATGCACTCAGCATCTTGTCCTTCTTGCGGTGGCGGTTGCACTTGGGCGAAGGAATTGCCAAAGTTAATATTGCCAACATTAGTGCCGCTGACAGCAATAATATCAGCAGGATTGGCAGTAGTTTGCGTCCAACCCGGTTGATTGACTTCCCGAACTTGATAAGTTCCCGGGCCTAAATTAGCGAAACTGTAGCTACCCAAACTATCAGTTGAAGTGTTAACTTCTCCAGCATCTAAAGAGTCATTGCTGTTAGCGTCTAGGAAGACTTGCCAGTTCGGCAACAGCGGTTCTTGAGTGTCCAAAACCCCATTGTTATTCAGGTCATTAAACTTGCTGCCAGAGATGCTAATATTTTGGAAATTGCCGAAATTAACGTTCGATTGACTTTCGCCACTACCGAGATTAATCGGCGCGGGATTAGTAGTCGTTTGCGTCCAACCAGTCTGCTGCACTTCCCGCACGTTGTAAGTGCCAGGGTTGAGGTTGTTGAAGCTGTAATTGCCAGAACTGTCAGTGGTAACAGCAGTTTCGCCCGAATCTAAAGAGTTGTTCCCGTTAGCGTCGAGGAAAATTTGCCATCCCGAAAGACCGATTTCCTCCGACTCCTGAGTGCCGTTGCCGTTGCCGTCGTTGAATTTAAGACCGCTGATGCTGCCTTGCTGCACGGGAGTCGGAGTCGTAATCGGAGTCGGAGTCGGAGTCGGAGTCGGAGTCGGAGTCGGAGTCGGAGTCGGAGTCGGAAACGCCGATTGATTGCCAAAATTAACTGTAGCAGGAGTCGTTTGACCTGCTGCCAGAGTCACCGAAACAGGGTTGGGAGTTGTTAGCAGAAGGTCTGCCGGTACGATTTGCTTGACGGTGTAAGTGATTCCTGTTGGCAAGTTGGGGAAAGTGAAACTGCCGTCAGTCCGGGTACTAACGAAAGTTTCATCTACATCTCGAGTGTTGTTGTTATTGGTGTCAAGAAAAATCGCAAATCCGGAAACACCAGGTTCTCCGGCTGTTTGAGTGCCGTTGCCGTCAATGTCGTTAAATGCAATCCCGGTGATGCTGCCCAGTACGGTGGGTGTCGATCGATTCCCAAAATTAACTGTAGCAGGAGCAGTTTGACCTGCTGCCAGAGTCACCGAAACCGGGTTGGGAGTGGTTGGCTGAGTGTTGGCCGGTACGACTTCCCGGACGCTGTAAGTGCCCGAGGGCAAGTTGGGGAAAGTAAAGTCGCCGTTGGCGGCGGTAGTTGCGGAAGTTTCGCCGGCATCGAGAATGCCGTCGCTGTCGGTATCGAGGAAAATGGTAACTCCGGGAACGCCAAGTTCTCCGGCTGTTTGAGTGCCGTTGCCGTCGATGTCGTTAAATTTAATCCCGGTGATGCTGCCCAGTACGGTGGGTATTGCTTGGTTGCCAAAATTAACTGTAGCAGGAGTAGTTTGACCTGCTGCCAGCGTCACTGCAACCGGGTTAACCGTAGTTGTTTGGCTTCCAGCCGGTACAACTTCCCGGACGCTGTAAGTGCCTGCGGGCAAGTTGGGGAAAGTAAAGCTGCCGTCAGCGGCGGTAGTTGCGGAAGTTTCGCCGGCACCGAGGATGCCGTTACCGTCAGTGTCAAGGAAAACTGTAACTCCGGGGACGCCAAGTTCTCCGGCTGCTTGAGTCCCGTTGCCGTCGGTGTCGTTAAATTTAATCCCGGTGATGCTGCCCAGTACGGTGGGTATTGCTTGGTTGCCAAAATTAACTGCAGCAGGAGTAGTTTGACCTCCTGCCAGAGTCACCGAAACCGGGTTGGGAGTTGTTAGCTGGCTGTTGGCCGGTACAACTTCCCGGACGCTGTAAGTACCTGCTGCCAAGTTGGGGAAAGTAAAGTCACCGTTGGCGCCGGTAGTTGCGGAAGTTTCGCCGGCACCGAGGATGCCGTCACCGTTTGTGTCGAGAAAAACTGTAACTCCGGGGACGCCAAGTTCTCCGGCAGTTTGAGTACCGTTGCCGTCAATGTCGTTAAATTTAATCCCGGTGATGGTACTCAGCGGTACGACAACGGGAACAGGCTGTGCGGAAAATTCCGAGGTGTTGCCGGCGGCGTCTGTTGCTGTCGCGGTGATTAATTGCCCTGCGGTGACGGCTGCTGGGAAAGTTTGATTGAAAGCAGCGTTGCCGACGGCGTCAGTGGTTACCGGGACAGAAGCGATGAAGGTTTGACCTTGAGTGCCGGGGGGGGTGTTAGCAAAAAATTGCAGGGTGAAGTTGGTATTGGGGGTGCTGTTGTAAGTTCCCGCGACGGTGACGCTGCCAGCACTGGCCGTAGCGGTAGTGAGTACGGGGGTGTTTTGGAGGTTGTTTGCACCGGTGTCTGCGTCGCCCGCATCGTTGGCGGTGATGCCGTTGTTGCCGAGGTCGATGCCGATGCCGGCATTGGCGAAGATCGAGTTGTTTTGGATGCTGTTGCCGGTACCGGCGAGGATGTTTACTGCCGAACCGAGGTTGCTGGCGATCGTATTTCCTTGACCTGCTGCTGTACCGCCGATCGCATTATTGTTTGCGAGGTTAATAAATACCCCAGTAGTATTGGGCAGCGGAGTCGTACCGTTGGCCCCGACGCCGATGAAGTTACCGAACAAGGAGTTGCCGACAGTGGTGGGGTCAACAAGGGCGACACCGTTACCGTTGCCGGAAATAATGTTGCGGGCCGCTGGGGTCGTCCCGCCAACTATGTTGTTGGTTGCACCTCCCTGGATGGCTACGCCGAAAGCAGTGTTAGGGACAGGGACGGTGCCGTCAAAATTAGTGCCGATGAAGTTGCCTGTCAGAATGTTGTTCGTGGCACCGGGATTGAGAATGACCGTACCGCTATTGCTGTTGCCGGAAATGACATTTCCGCTAACAGTGTTGTTCGGTACGCCGATGATGGTAACTCCAGTGACGTTGGGCAAGGCGGCGGTGCCGGCAGCGTTGATGCCGATGTAGTTGCCCAGCACTTGGTTGCCTCCAGTACCGCCGACGATGATGATACCGTCGGCTGCATTCCCAGAAATGACGTTGCGATCGCCCGGTGCAATCCCCCCAATAATATTATTGCTACCACCATTCTGAACCGCCACGCCAAATAAGGCGTTGGGCGAGGCTGCAGTGCCGGCGCTGTTGATACCGATGTAGTTGCCCGCTACGGTGTTGCCATTGCTTTCGAGGGAAATGCCGGTGTTGCCGAAGCCGTTAATGATCAATCCGCGCAAGGTGCTGCCACCACCCAAGACACGAAAACCGCTAACAGCACCTGCACCCGCTCCATTGATTTCGATTAGTGGGGTGCCGCTTAACCCCTGGGTAGTGCCATCGATGATTATGGGAACGCTAATATTTGGCAAGAGCGAGAGGGGCGCGATCGTCTGAACGCCTGCAGCGGCAATGGCAAAGTTAATATTGTGCGGCGGTGCAGCAGTGGCATTTGCTTGAGTAATCGCATCTCGCAGCGAACCCGGCCCAGCGTCATTGGTATTAGTAACAGTGAATATAGCCAAGGTGTGCGCGTAATTTGCCATTACCTCTGGCTCGATCGCCAATCCTGTTTTAATTGCTCCTGTAGCGTATTCAAGTACCCAGTTTCCGCCTTTTTGGGCGCTCCCCGTAATATCTGAAGAAGCCGCAATATTAGCTTTTGTTAACTTGCTCAGCTTTTGTACAAAAGCCTCTCCTTTTTCATCTGCTGCTACGTTACATCCGTATAGTAGAATTTCAAATCGATTTTGAATTGAGTTGACAGATGACGAAAACCACCGTTTCAAACAGCCGCGATATGTTTCTAAATTGTCGGAATTCAGGCTAGTTTGCCCTAGCTGCAAACTTCCAGATTCCCCGTGAGAAATAATGTGAACGCTTTCTATACCTTTGCGGCTCTGCAATGCTTCGGCAATTTGTTCGATGCCGTCACGCGCCCGATCGACTAAAATTACTTCTGTACCCGTTTTAACTCCTGCTGCCAGACTTTGCCAATCTTCAACTGCTGAATCTACGAAGACTATTTGTTGGTTTTTCATAATTACTGTTCCCCCAGGCACCTAATTAGGTTTTCAATTTGTTGTTTCCGTGCGATGATAGCCCTACTTCAATCCACCACAAATACGGCTACCACAAAACCCGCCTTCAACTCAGTAAAAGTTGCACAGACAAAGCTTTACAATCATCTATTTCTGTGATTTTTCTCAATGTGTTGGAGCTGGAAAGTTGCTTTATCGCACTTTTTCATTCTCAACTTAAAAAAACCAGACCGCTGGTACAACTAGCTTGTTCCCGATTCCGGAAATCATTCAAAAAACATCAACATAATTTACACAACTTAATGTAATGTTTTTTACTAAGTACAATTTTGTGAACAAGAATCCCACTCTACGCAAATTCCAAACCGAAAGAGTGGTAAGTATCCAGCAATTCTTCAATCTCAAATCTCAAACCGCAGGAATGGGATTTTGGCAAATCCAGCGTGTCTCTCATAACATAGAGGAATAGCCGGTAACATGGCATCATAGAAACTTGTCCCTCACATAATTGAAATCGATGACCGCTCAAAACCCTTCAGTTTCCCCCGTCACTTGGAAAGAAGACCGAGTTGTGCTAATTGACCAAAACCGACTCCCCCAAGAATACGGTGTAGTTGAAATTAGCCGCTGCGAAGATATGGCTGAGGCGATTAAAACTATGATAGTCCGAGGTGCTCCGGCTATCGGGGTAGCCGCAGCTTACGGGATGTATTTGGGTGCGAGGGAAATCGAAACGGGCGATCGCACCGAATTTCTCGCTAAACTAGAAGAAGTTGGGGACTTATTGCGATCGACTCGTCCCACTGCGGTTAATTTGTTTTGGGCAATATCGCGAATGCTTAAAACTGCAGAGAGAACTAGCGGTTCTGTCGAACAAGTGCAAAAAACTTTGTTAGAAATGGCCAAAACCATTCAAGCAGAAGACTTGCAAACTTGTAAAGATATCGGCGACAAAGGTTTAGAAGTTCTGCCAGCTACACCCGAAAAATTGAACTTACTAACTCACTGCAATGCAGGTGCATTAGCAACAGCCGGCTACGGTACTGCTTTAGGTGTATTTCGTTCTGCTTGGCGAGAAGGAAGACTCGGAAGAGTTTTTGCAGACGAAACTCGGCCGCGTCTCCAAGGTGCCAAACTGACCACTTGGGAATGCGTGCAAGAAGGAATTCCCGTGACATTAATCGCCGACAATATGGCCGCTCACTGCATGAAACTCGGCATGATTCATGCAGTAGTTGTCGGTGCAGATAGAATCGCTGCTAACGGCGACGCTGCAAATAAAATTGGCACTTACAGTTTAGCAATTGTTGCCAAAGCTCACAACGTCCCGTTTTTTGTCGCTGCTCCTCTGTCAACAATTGATTTTGAACTTTCCGACGGCAGCAAAATCCCTATTGAACAACGCGATCCAGTTGAAATGTATCAAGTTGGAACTACCCGAATTTGTCCTGTGGGAGTAGAATTTTACAATCCCGCTTTTGACGTAACTCCGGCGGAATTAATATCGGGAATAATCACAGAACACGGCACGGTTGCTCCTGGGGCGTTGAAACAGTTTCAGGCAAAACAATTAGTTTAATTATATGTTTTTAAACTGCTCATTCCACCTGGTTTCTGTGAAATTAAGCAGTATTTATAGCTGCAGCAACTGGCAGCTCAAAGTTGCGATCGCAGCTTTAGCTCTGCCAGTTGTTTTCAGTCCTGTCTCGGAAGCTCAAGTGTCACAAACACTTAAAGCTAAGGAATTAGAAGCCAAAAAATTTGTGGGTTCGATGAATAAAGCTCAGCAAGTTTACTATGCTGAAAAAGCAGGCTTTACAAGTTCTGTGTCCAATTTACTGGTTTATATGGGTCTCCAAGTTAAACCTAACTCAGCCAATTACAGCTACTCGATTGGCATGGTGAAAAAAGGTGCTGTATTTAACTACGGAGTATCGAAGCAAGCTAATCTCAAAAGTTTTGTGGGGGGAGTCTTTTTGGTGGGAAACAAGACCCAAACAATCTTGTGTGTAAATGCTGCTCCTGGCAAGACTAAACCACCTAATCCAACTAATACCAAAGGGGTTTTAGAATGCGCTGCTGGTACTGCAAAACTTGCTCAATAAATCATGTCTAATTTACTGTGTAATTTAGCAAATAACTGGATAGTAAATGCAGATTTAGGTAAGCAATTACTGGAACAAGAAGCTACTCTGCTCGATGCTCGCGCACCTATTTTAAAGTGGTTTTGCCGTCTCCCGCCAGCTATTCCCGTAACTTGGCAGGAATTTTCGCGATCGGACTTTCCTCACAAGGGAAAAATTATCGAAAATAATAGAGTTTTAACTCAAAAACTGCAAGCAATTGGTATTTGTCAAGACAAACCTGTCATAGTCGTGGCCGATTCCGTGAAAGGGTGGGGCGAAGACGGGCGAATTGTTTGGATGTTGCGGACTTTGGGGCACGAAAAAGCCGTTTTTGTCGATGGAGGATATAGGGCTTTAATCAAAGCGGGAATTAATCGAGTAAAAGCTGCAAACAATCCACGGAAAACAGGAGATTTTGTCATATCTCGCCGCTCGAATTGGGAAATTCAGCGGGATGAATTGAAAGCTATTTTAGGCAATGATAATTTAGTAGTTATCGACGCCAGAGAGCCGCGAGAATATGCAGGTAAAACGCCTTACGGAGAACAGCGGGGCGGCCACATTCGTGGTGCGGTTCACCTCTACTACAAACAGTTTATGGACAAACAAGGACAACTGCTGAGTCGTGGCGAGATTGTTGCTATTTTGCAGCAAAAAGGAGTTTCGCAGTCAACTCAAATTGTGAGTTATTGCTCCGGGGGAATTCGCTCTGCATGGTTGACTTGTGTCTTGACAAATGTGGGATTTTGTACTAAGAATTATGCAGGTTCTATGTGGGAATGGTCGGCGTCGCCGGCAGATAGCTATCCCTTGTCAGTAATCCTTTCACGGGCGGGCTAGGAGCAACGGCCCACAATAAAATTTAATGTTGTGAACAGGCCGGAAAGCCTGTTCTTGAGAATGGTATCTGAACTCAGATTCAACCTATTAACTACAAACGATCGAGGTTGAGAATCTCAACCGACTTGTTCGATATACTGAGCGAGATCGTCGCGCAGGCGGCTGAGTTCGGCTTCGGTGGTCACGCGCACGCGATCGTCCCTAACCGTAATCAGCACTTTTGCAGCAAAAGGAGTTGGCCAGATATTCGGATTGCAGAAAACTTCTAAAAATACATCTCCTGCATACCGATATTCCATAGGTTTCTGGGGAGAAGCTTTGCCGCCAGCAGTTTTGGCGGCTACAGCTTTCAAGCTTTCCATCAAAGCGGCGATCGCGCTTTGCAAATCCCGCGCGGCTTGCGGGGAAAAGCTAAAGGAGACAGAACCTTCGACTAAATTCAGTGTCAGCGGAGAAAGAGACATGGGCAATGAAATTTAACATACAATTGTTAATGATAAAAGATATAGTAACCCAAAAGAAGTACATTCCTGCTCACTTGGACTGCGAGAATGCTATTAATTAAAATTAATCTCAAGAAGCTCGGCTAAATTAATGGATATAAATCTAGTCGCAAGCTAGATTCCGCAATAGTTTTAACCTGTTATGACTTGATAAGGTTTAAACTAGAAACCAGAAAACTTGACGGCAGAGCGAGGAGAGTTTATGGTGGCCGATAACCGTTCCGAAGTCCGCAAGGTTTTAATAATTACCTTATTTCTCAATTTGCTGGTGATGGCAATTAAAGCAGCCGTGGGATGGCTGACTGGTTCCCTCAGTTTGCTGGCGGATGCTTTGCACAGCGTCACGGACAGCGCTAATAATATTTTAGGATTGGTAACTAATCATTATGCCAATCCGCAACCCGATCGCGATCATCCCTACGGACACCAAAAATTTGATGCTCTCGGAGCTCTAGGAATTGCTGCTTTTCTGGGAATTGCCTGTTTTGAAATTCTCAGCGGTGCTGTCGAAAGGCTGATTAACGGGGGTAAAGTTGTCAAAATATCCCCAAATGAACTGTGGATTTTGCTGATTGTACTGGGGATTAATATTTTTGTCACTTTTTACGAGCGCAGAGTTGGCCAACGTCTCGGTAGCGCGATTTTAGTGGCTGACGCCCAGCACACGATGAGCGATGTTTGGGTGACAATTATGGTGATCGCCGGGTTGATTGGTGTTTGGCAAGGGCAGGTTTGGAATATACCTCAATTACAATCCCTGGATGTGTTTTTGTCTTTTCCTGTGGCTGTTTTGGTATTTAGCAGCGGTTGGAAGGTTTTAACAGAAAATCTGCCTTGGTTGGTGGATGAAATGGCGATCGCACCGGAGGTTATTCACGCGATCGCGATCGATGTACCGGGGGTTGTCAACTGTCACTCGATCGCCTCCCGTGGCGTTGTAGGGCGTCAAGTATTTATTGAGATGCACATGATTGTGGATGCTGTCGATGTAGAAACAGCTCACCGGATTACAGAAGAAGTAGAAGCCCGTTTGGAAGAACGTTTCAGCCCTGTACGCATCTTAATTCACGTTGAGCCGCCGGCTTACCATTCCGACCAAATTAGCTACGATTCTCAAGATAAGGAAGAAGTTAAGCGTGAAGTTGGGTAACGGATGAGTGTAACGGATTTAAAGGATGTAACGGATAGACTGAAGCTAGAAGAGGAGGGATGTGAAGGAGGAAATTTTTAGGCTGTATTTCCAGCAAACAGCAGGTTGAGGGAGGAAGGAGGAAGGCGGTTTTTGCGATCGCAATTCCTCCAATTTTTTAAATGCTATCAAGGGAATTAGAGCGCTCGCACTTAATTTAGTGGCAGTTTTCCACAGGAAAAGAGAGGTTTTCCACAGAAATCGGCAAGTTTTCCACAATAGCTTTGATAATTATCGAGCAAAAGACTATTGGTATAAGTTCCCAGTTTTTTGGATTTCTACGGCCATTTTCTGTCGCAAATCCCAAGGTAGCAGAATTTCGACTTCTGAACCCAAAGCTCGCAACCACCTCAGCGGGTAGTAGTCTGTCACTCGGTAAGATACTTGGTAGTAAGCATCGTCGGTTGGGCGAGACTTGAGGATTTGTAAAAGTGCCGATCGGTGTTCTGGGTTGGGAGTATATTGTTTGATTAAGGTGGCGGCGCGATCGTACTCTATGGCGTTACAGGTATGGTGAATGCTGATTCCCTGCATATAACTTTGATGAAAAGTGCGATCGAACCGCAATACCATCAGCGCAGTTTCTTTATAAAAATCGCAGCCCCAAGCTTCCTTTAACATATCGTTAACTGTTTTGGGAGTTGGCAGGTTATTTTCCTGATATTTTTCCTTGAGTAATTGGGGAACCCGAGAATCTTGCCAATCCAAGGATTCTAGACGTTTTGAAATAATGCGATCGAGCCGATATTTATACCAATTAATTTCACCTCTCGGGGTGCTGCCGTAGGCACACAAATATTTAGCTCGATCCATAAAGTAAATACAAACAGGATAAACAACGCACTCTTTAATCTGATTTTGATGAGCGCTGCGATAAGTTAATAGCAAAGGAGCGATATTTTGAGAATCCCACATTTCCTGCAATTCGCTCTGAAATTGATCGACAGCATCTTGCATGGGACTAGATTCAGGTACGAGATAATCAACGTACAAAAAGACGCGGTGATTATCTTCATCAACTACCTCTTCTGAAAAATGTTCTGCTAATAAAGGCAAACTTGGGTCGAGAAAACTAAACATCCCCAAAGTAGCAGCGAGATAAGCCTGTGTTTTTGGAGTCAAATTGCTGTCTGTATTGGGATTTTCAGTTTGACTGGAAAGTGGCGGTATTGTGTCAACTCGGCGGTAGTTTTTACTTCTACCAGTCACCCTGGTTAACCGTTGCAGCAAATTCCGATTTACCAAAAAATCGAAGTCATTTTGCAGCGATTTGCGCACCTGAGCGAATAACTTTTCTGCTAAGAGCTTGTCTAAATCAGCATCGGCAATAGCTATTTGTTTTTGCAAAGAATGCCGCCACTCGTTTACAGATACATTCCATTTTGTCAACCACTGTTGCGTTGTTTGGTTGCAAGCACAATTCGGGTCTGAATAGTTAAGAATATCTTCCTGCTTTTCATCTTTGTAATTTTTGCCAAAGAAAGCTTCGCGCCAATCAGCATAGGTAAAGGGGCTGCTAAGGGCAATATATCCCTCGTCGCTGTACAGCCAACTTACCAAAACCCACAACCTGATGGCGCGGGTGAGATTTTGCATTTGGTCGAGAGTTCCGTTGGCGAAATCCTCTAGCAGTCTGGGGTGTGGCGGATTGCGAAATGTTGGGTTCATGGTGGGTTGAGGGATTTAAATTGTGTTTTATAGCGTAAGGGCGATCGGAAGGGGGTGTTTCCGATAGTATGCAATAATTGGCGTACAAGTTGAGCAAGACGGAGAGACAGGCTTTATGAGTACATCTGAGTTCGACAAGTACAAAGTTGACCACCTGTTTTTGCTGATTGGCGAGAACCCTTTGCCGAATTATGTGGCCGCTAAACTCCTATTGAACCAGGGAGGGACGCCCCATCTCGTACACACGACTCATACAGAAAAACAAGCCAAGCGTCTGCAAACAATATTGAAAACTGAGCCAATTGGGTTGAAGGAGACTCAACTTGTATCACTCAATGAGTATGAATCTGATGCTTTTGAGATTAGAAAGGCAATTAGCTCCCGGCTGAATATCAATAATGGAAAAATTGGGTTGAATTATACTGGCGGTACGAAAGCGATGGCTGTACACGCTTATAGAGCAGTTTTTAGCAAAGAGCGTCCCCAGACTGTCTTTAGCTATCTTGACCCGCGTAGATTGGAGATGTGCATAGATCGAGATAATGGCGATCGCATCCGCATCAAAGTGAAACCAGAGATGTTGGAAGTTAAACTTGCAAAACTTTTCCAAATTCACGGCTTAGAGTTGGACGGAAATCCTACAAAAAAAGCGCAATTACCGGAATTAGCAGCAGGACTCGCCACAGTATTTAAGGATGAAAATCAAGCAAAGCGTTGGTTTGATTGGTACTACAACGTATTCTGCCAAGAGGCACGCAAGAAGAAAAATAGTAATTATGGTGATTGGAAAAGCAAGTCAGAGCTAGCGGGATTATCGATATCTCTCGAAACAGCACCGCCAGCAGTCATTACATACCTAAAAAGAGAAAACTTGGTTACACCGGATGAGAAAATATCGTTACAAGTAGTACAACAAAAAGGAATTTTTCCGGAAATCAAACATTTTTGTAAATACCTGGATGGTTTGTGGTTAGAGCATTATGTTTTGCAGCAAGTCAAAAATATTGCCGATTTGTATTCCATCAAGGACTATGGACTTAATTTTGAAGTTCCTCTTAAAGGAACTATAAACGGATTTGAATTTGATGTAGCGTTTACACGAGGTTATCAGCTTTTTGCGATATCTGTCTCAACAACTAGCAAAAGAGACTTATGCAAAGTAAAGCTGTTTGAAGCCTACTTACGAGCGCGACAAATGGGCGGTGATGAAGCAAGAGTCGCTTTAATCTGCTGTACTGACGAACCAGATACTCTCAAAGCAGAGGTAGCAGTGCTAGATGACAAAAAGATTGCTGTGTTTGGACGTGATGACCTAATGGATTTAGCGAGCAGGATTGCAGAATGGATTAAGCAAAATGATAAGGATGCAAGATGAAAAATTTTACTCTCACTGTACTAGATACAACAGGAATTCAACCCTACATTTTCGGTAGCAACCGCCTACGCGAAAATATTGGTGCATCTTACCTAGTTTCTCAGGCAACAGATGGCTGGGCTAGAGAAGCTTTACATACCTTCGCGCGCAAAGATATAAATCGAAAAGTTTACGCATTCGCTCCTGAAAAACATCAACCAGAGGCAAAACCGCGCATTGAAGATGATGGACTAGCTGCTGAATTAGTTTATGCAGGTGGCGGTAACACAGTATTGCTGTTTTCAGGCAAGCAATACGCCGTGCAATTTACTAAGATTTTGAGTAAGCGAATCTTAGAAGAAGCTCCAGGAATTAATCTTGTAGCTGTTCATCAAGAGTTTGATTGGGATACTGAATCTCTGTATAAAGTAGTTCAGAATTTGATGAAAAATGACTTGGAGGCAAAAAAGCAAAGCCGGATACCCTCTGCACCATTATTAGGTTTGGGTGTGACAGCGACTTGTCGGTCGACTCAGTTAGTTGCCGTAAAGATGAGCGAGCCATTTGAGGATGACGCACCCTATCTTATTTCAACAGAGATTGATGCAAAACTCAAATTTGTTCGTCAAGCTAACGATAAGTTGCAACAAATGTTTGTCACTTCTTTAGGTTCCTATGAATTCCCTCTAAGAACAGACAAAATGGGTCGTTCAGAAGGAGATTCTAGCTATTCGGCTGTGATTCATGCTGATGGCAATGGCATGGGCAAACGCTTTCAAAACTTTGGAAAGGATAAATGCAATCGAGACTACATTATCGAGATGCGTAAACTGTCTCACAGCGTTAATCAGGCTGGGATCAATGCACTGAAAACAGTAGTAGAGATAGTGGTTAAATCTATTGATGTAGATCGAGATGGGAAAGGAAAGGTTAAAGGTAAGTTTGAAATCAAAGATAATTACTTGCCCTTCCGTCCTCTCGTTTATGGTGGTGATGATGTCACCTTTGTTTGTGATGGGCGTTTAGGGCTAGAATTGGCTGCAATTTATCTTGAAGCCCTCGAAAACCAGACAATTGCAGATGGGAAGCCTATCAAAGCTTGTGCTGGAATTTGTGTTGTTAAAACTCACTATCCCTTTGCAAGAGCTTATCAACTAAGCGAAGATTTATGTCGGCAAGCTAAAAAGTTTGTCAAAGATGAAGAGAAAGGAGATTTCTCAGCTTTGGATTGGCATTTGGCAGCGAGTGGCTTAATGGGATCGATTGCGGAAATTCGCGATCGCGAATACAAAGTACCTGCAGGTAAGTTATCAATGCGACCTATCAGTTTTAAAAAAGAAATAGATAGCGATTGGCGTACTTGGCAAGGTTTCACCAAAGTAGTCAAACACTTAAATGAAGATGAAGATTGGAAAGGTCGTCGAAATAAGGTGATTGCCTTACGAGATGTACTGCGTCAAGGAATTGAAGCAACTCAGAAGTTTCTCAAAAACTACAGAATAAAAGATGAGCAACTGCCAAATTTCCCTGAATTTAGCGGTCAAACTAGAGATTTAGCTGAGAAAGGTTGGCTAAATGGAGTTTGTGGTTACTTTGATGCTATTGAAGCGATGGAATTTTATATCTCATTAAAAGAGGAGTCAGATGCCAATTTATCAACTGAAAATAAAACTGCTGAGTGATACAACTTTTGGTCGGGGAGATGGAGTCGCAGGTTTAATTGACCAAGAAGTCGAACACGATCCTTTTGGCTTTCCCTACTTGCGGGGACGTACTATTAAAGGATTGCTGAGCGAAAAAGGCGATAACTTAATTGCAATGTTGACTAATCATCGCCCATCTTGGGAAAGGGTTGCTTGCGATTTATTCGGTACATTGGGCAGTACCATCGGAACAATGGGTGCAGTTCATGTAGGTGATGCTTGTTTGCCGGAGGATTTACGTGAAGCTGTTGCTTTCCAGATTAAGGATAAAACTTTAACAAAAACAGAGGTACTTGATTCGCTAACAACTATCCGTCGTCAAACTTCTATAGACCCACAATCTGGTACACCGGATGAGGGGAGTTTGCGTTCATTTCGCGTAGTTTTGCGCGACCGTTGTTTCACGGCTGACTTAATTTTCGAGAAGATGCCAAGTGATGAAATGCTGTCACTTGTAGCGGTGGGTTCGCTAGCACTTCGGCGCTTAGGGAGTGGCAGAAATCGAGGTCGCGGTCACGTTAAATGTACGTTACACGATGCAGATGGTAATGACATCACGCATCACTACGCCAACTATTTTGGACAAGAAATTAAGGAGAAAGTTGTATGAAAGCAATTACTTTAACATTACACACTCAGCAACCTATCCTCGCTACTTCATTCCAAGGCGATCCCAACAGTGATGTATCGTACTCTTACATTCCGGGTAGCATGATTCGCGGTGCAATTATTGGGCGTTATATGAAGCAGCATCACTTCTCAGAACTTGATTTAACTAATGATGAAGTGAAGCGGTTGTTTTTCGATGCCAACAGTACGCGCTACTTAAATGCTTATCTTTTGAGTCAGGAAAAGATACGCAGTCTTCCTCTACCTTTATCTTGGTTCAAGGATAAGGATGCAGAACTTAACGAGGATTCATCTATCACTGTATATGATTTCAGTATTTATCAAGGAGACGATCCCGAAACTCGTAAGTCGGTAGGTGAATACTTTTGGAGCAAGAAAGGTGGAATAGTGAATTTATACAAAGAAAAGCGGCGGATTAATATTCATAATTTTCGCGATCGCAAAAAAGCACGCTCTACAGATAGCCAAGGTGAACTCTTCCGATACGATGCCTTAGATGCGGGACAAACCTTTCAATCAGTTATTCTCTGCGAAGATGAAGATGTAACAACTATTCAGATTTTATTAGTAACCGAACCAAACCTCTGGTTAGGCGGTTCTCAAAGTGCCGGATACGGACATACCAAAATTATCGACTTAAAAACTCTTAATCATTGGGATGAAGTAGGAATTTCGCCAGAAGACCGTGAAAACAATGAAATTTTAAGCCTTACACTTTTGAGCGACACACTTTTAAGGAATGAATGGGGTCAACCTGTAGCAGATCCAATGTTAATTAAACAAGCTGTCGAGGAATTATTAAACATCTCATTGCCTGAACCTAGCCATATTTTTGCTGGTAGCACTTTAATTGGTGGATTTAACCGTAAATGGGGATTGCCTTTACCACAAGTACCAGCATTGGCAGCAGGAAGTGTGATGGTTTTTGAAGGTATTGAGATGAATGAATCACAAATAAAACAACTTGAAGCTTATGGAATTGGAGAGAGAAGAGAAGACGGTTTTGGACGACTTACTGTAAATTGGCTACAAGGTAAAAAGTTTACAGTCAGTTTACCCTCATCTAGTACCTCTAGCTTACCTCCTTTAACAAAAGAAGGTTCGCATCTTTTGGCTGAACAAATGGCACAAAGATTGTTAGAACAAAAGCTAGAACAATATCTTCAAAAAAATGTTGGATATTTCAGATTGGATGAGGGCATCAGTAACAGCCAACTGTCAAGACTAGAATCTGTTGCACGACAAGGGCTTCCCAATGGCGATTGTAGTTTAGTTATCTCGCTGCTAAACAACTTACCATCAAATGCTAAGAGTCAGTTCTCTCGCACAAAAATAGGTAATGAATCAGGAAAACAATCCTTCAGCCAACAGCTTGAGGAGTGGTTAGGGAATCCGACAGATTGGATTCATGGAATAGAAGTAAAAATTGCTGATGTAGAGCGCAAGTTTGATGACGATCGCGCTAGACAAGATAAGCTGGCTGAAAAGTACACGCTGCGGCTGATTATGGCAGTGGCAAAGAAGGCAACTAAGGAGAAAAAATAATGAGTCAAGAACGCCTAAACCGCAATCAGCATCCAATCGCCAAACGCATCATTGTACGGGGTACGTTAATTTTAGATACGCCGACTTGCTTGGGAAGCGGTGACGCAGAGAGTCCAACAGATATCGCATTGCTGAGAGATAGCGTGAGCGATCGCGCTTTACTCACGGGTTCATCCATTGCAGGTGCTTTGCGAAACTACTTGCGGGAGTCCCAACACGGATACGGTGTAGAGGAACAAAAGGGCGATCGGGCTACTAACTTATTTGGTGGTACTCGTCGCGATCCTGAAGGCGAACAAAGTCCATTAATTATCAATGATGCTATCAGCAGCACTATCCCGACTGTGGAATTAAGAGATGGTGTAGAAATTGAGATCACAACTGGCACAGCCAAACCAGGCCATAAATATGACTTGGAACTGTTAGCGGCAGGAACAGAATTTCCGCTCTACTTTGAATTGCTCATAGAAAAAAATAAAGATCAGACAGAACAGCAACCATTAATTAATTGTTTAGCATTAGCCTTAGAAGGTTTAGAACGAGGTCAAATCGGGATTGGCATGAAAAAGCGGCGCGGTTTTGGTCGCTGTCATGTAAAAGAGTGGCAGGTTTGGAATTTTAACTTGGAAGATGGGAGCGATCGCACAGTGTGGTTAAATTTTGAACATTGGCATACAGGTTTATTACCCGATCGCGAAACTTATTCATCAATTGCTACAGCTCTGGGAGTATCATTAGAGCATCACGATGATAAGCGCAATCGATTCCTCATCCACGCTCAATTCCAATTAGTCGGTTCTCTCCTGATCCGTTCCGGTCAAGATTCAACTGGACGCGCTCCTGATGTTGTACACTTGAAATCTCATCGACCAGATAAATCAGACTCATTACCAGTATTATCCGGTACGAGTTTAGCTGGAGTATTACGCCATCGAGCCGAGCGCATTGTTAACACATTGGGCGGTAGTTCCACACTTGTGAAAGAGTTATTTGGTTTTGTTGAAGGGAAGGAAGCCAAATCAAGTCGTTTAGTCGTTCACGAGAAAGTAATTGAAAAGGCTACTGACTTAGTACAAAATAGAATTGCGATCGATCGCTTTACAGGAGGTGCTTATCACGGCGCATTATTTGAGGAACAACCTATCTTTGGGGGTGATGAAACCCTTGTCACTATTGAACTAGAGTTACGCAAGCCAGAAGGATATGAAATTGGATTGTTGTTACTCTTGCTAAAAGATTTGTGGACAAGCGATTTACCTGTGGGAGGTGAAAGCAGTATTGGCAGAGGACGTTTAAAAGGAATCAAGGCAGACTTAATACATCATCATCCACAAAATCCACAACAATGGGAAATTTCTGAGGAAAATGGAACATTGCACGTTACCGATAAAGCTGACAAAGGGGGTTCGGGAGAATCAGTTAGAGATACGCTAGAAGGATTTGTCAAAGCATTGTTAGCACATTTAGGGAAGGAGGTAGAGGTATGAAGGATGCGGTGGATTGTTCATCTCAAACTAAAGAATTCGTTAATGATGATGAGTTATGCAGTTGGCTAGAGGAGCAAGCCAAGTCTTATCAACTACCTTATTTGTTAGGTCATGCTGATGATGGGGTAATTTGGGGTCGTTTTGATGAGTTAAATAATTGGAAGCTGACCACTGCTGAAAAGGTATTTCACCAACCTAATTTTAATGTTGACTTTCCCAAGCTACGGTTATTGACATTGCAACAATGTCGTGTATTTGGTGAAAATGGTGAAGTCTTCCTTTGGCAGAGTGGAGTGAAGTGGAAATGGCGTTTGATTGGTAAGTCAGAAGAGGATAAAATCACAGAAAGCCAAATTCTTTATGGAACGCAGGGAAGAGAGAGAGAAGGCTTTACTTTACTTTCAGATGGTTCTCAGGGACTCAGACACGCCGTGCCATTAACAGGTATTACTTTTGATAAAGAAGGAAAAAAACGTCCAGTTCGTCTTCTAGTACATCACTACATTACTTCTGATAACACAGGTATAGCTCGTATCTATCGCAGCCGTATTGTTGATTTAACTACTAAACAGGAGATTAAATAATGAATCCGAAACATATCCCACAAATCACACAAATCGAGCGTATAGCTAAAGCTCCCTACAATTTTGTGGAATTACCTGCAAAAGTTGTTGAAGCAGAATCTTGGCCTGATAGCGATCGCTATTATTATGATCGCTACACTGGCAAGATTGAATGCACCTTAACCACAGAATCTCCAATTTATACTCGTTGTGGTTGGAATCCAGATGATTTTGCAGAATATGGGGAAAAAGCTTTTCAAGAATTGCCGGATGCAATACAAAATAAAAGAGCTAATTTTTTCATAAACCCAAAAACTCAGGAAGCTACAATGCCGGGTAGTAGCATACGAGGAATGCTGCGCACTCTAGTTGAAATTGTTAGTTTTGGAAAAATAGATCGGGTTTCAGAGCAACAGCACTTTTTCTTTCGAGCCGTTGCTGCTGATAAAGACGATCCGCTGAAGGAAGAATACAAGAAATATGTCAAACCAAAAAATATTAAATCTGGCTACTTGGTAGAAAGACAAGATGGTTGGTTTATTCGTCCCGCTATGCCTGTTGACGAGGCTCCCTTCGTCTGGGTTAAAGAGGATAATTTACGGTCAATTTCTGGGTTCATTCCAATGAGCAACCTATCAGATTATAGACCTCAGTATTTTATGAATATTAGTTTTGAAGATATCTATACAAAAAACACTCGTCGGTTTGCGGGGAAAGTCAGTAACAATTGTACAACCTATAAATATCAAGGAGTTGTAGTGACTAGCGGCAATATGCTGGAAGGAGGAAATAATCCCGGCGATCTCAAACGTCAGAATCACTGCATTATCCGAGAGCCCAACCCAAAAGCTGAAGTTATTCCAATCAGTGAAGATGCAATTAAGGACTATTACAGTGCTTTAACTCCTTTTCAAAAGCAAGATCCACCATTCGATCAAAATAGAGGTGTTCTAAAAAATGGTCGTTGTATCTTCTACTGTCAACCCCAAGTTGGACAACCAGTAACGCTATTTGGTCAAAGTCCTAACTTTCGGATTCCTTACTCTCCTCAAGGTAATGGAAAAGCTTCAACGGCACGAGATTTTATTCCTGATTTCCTGAAAGATTCTAAAGATAAACCAGCAATCACTGATATAGCTGAAGCTATTTTTGGCTTTGTCCGACGTGACAAGCAACCTGAAGGAATAGAACAAAGTCGTGCTGGCAGAGTGTTTGTCAGCGATGGAATACTTAACCCAAATCAAGAAGAACAGGTACGAAAAAGTCAGGAAAAAGAAGCTGAACCCATTCTTCTTTCTACTCCTAAGCCGACTACATTTCAGCATTATCTAGTTCAAAATAGTGCTAAAAAAAATCAACTTAAGCACTATGCTAGCAATCCACCAAGCGATACAGAACCAGGAGAAACAGTCATTCGAGGACACAAACTGTATTGGCATAAACCTCCTCATATTGAAGTTCCTAATGACGCATCAGATACCCAAACGAGTCTGATCAAACCGATTCCTCAAGGTATTAACTTTTCGTTTACCATCTATTTTGAGAACCTTAATGAAGTAGAGCTTGGTGCAATGTTGTGGGTATTAAAAATGGCAGAAGACGAGAGATACTGCTTTTCTCTAGGTATGGGTAAACCTTTGGGGATGGGTGCTGTTAAGGTAAAAATTGATGAGATTTTGCTGGGCGATCGCACTCAACGCTACAATACCTTATTCAACCACAACAACAAATGGGAATCAGGAGAAACATCTAACACTGATTCAGAACGTGACAAGTGCATACAAGCCTTTGAACATTATGTGCTGAGGCATATCCACGAAAATGACCATCCAAAGGGATGTAAAGCTACCAGCTTAAATGGACTTCCCCGAATCAAAATGTTATTGGCGATGCTGCAACGCGATGGTTTACAAAACTCACAAGATGCTGAGTATATGACAATTGAGCCTAACGAGTACAAAGAGCGTCGAGTGTTGCCGACTCCTTTGCAGATAGCAGGTATAGAAGATAACCGCCGATTTAATAACCCAGTCCCTTCAGTAGTTAAGAAAATAGATAATGTAGTCAAGTCAGAACGACAAGTAGAAATTTATCAAGCTGTCCAGGAGCAAAAATTCGCTATTGAACAAGTTTTAGAAGCTACTGTAATTAGCATCAAGGGAAATAAGGTCACTTATCAGATGCTAGAAGTCTTAAAGTTAACGGAGAAAGAACATAAAAAAGTAGCTTCGTTGAAAGAAGAACAAGTTGTGCGAGTAAAGATTACTGCCATCAAAGAAGATGGGAGTATTAAAAGTGTAAAATGTGTGGATTGATTCGCTTTCCCATAAAACCGCTCGCCCTTCCCACTCCCCCATCCCATCCAGTACGATCGCCCTTTTCCCATGCTAAAATCAGCTCAATAAAATACGCAACCTAAATCTGGTAAGCGATTATGCCCTCCAGCGCTTACAAAACAGTCGGTTCAGTCCTCAAAGAATTTCAGATTACCTACACCGAATCTAATTTTATAGTAGAAACAGAGTTTCATGTCTCTGACTACTTTCGAGAAGATTTAGAATTTACAATGCGAGAAGGAGTGGTTGACAATTCAGAATTTGCAATTTGCGAAAATTTGATTTATCCAGTGCTCAAAGAAGTTTGGAAGCGCTATTACAGCGGATTTGTTTTGTGGAGCCATCAATCTCTCACCTACGATCAATATCTGTCGGGATTTCCTGAATATATTTTGGCTAAGCGTTCTGTATTAGGCAAAGTCGTGTTTGAACAACCTTACTTTCTGTTAGTTGAAGCGAAACAAGATAACTTTGAAAATGGATGGGCGCAGTGTTTGGCGGAAATGATTGCGGCACAGCGACTGAATGAAAAATCCGAGCAAGAAGTATTTGGAATTGTCTCGAATGGGGGAATATGGCAGTTAGGCAAACTCAAATCTAATGTTTTTACTCGCAATCAAATGTTTTATACAATTCAAGAATTAGATCGGCTTTTTGCCGCGATCAATTACGTGTTTCAACAGTGCGAATTGCTGCTGGATGCTGAAATTGGCGATCGCACTTAAACACTATACCCCATCAATCCGCTTCCCCAATCAATGTAAAAGCCGCCCAATTGCTGGGTTGAGGATTCAGCCGCATCGTCGCTAACATCGCCTGCCGCAGTGCCGCCGCTTTATCGGAATTCTGCTGCAATTGGCGGTAAAATTCTGTCATTAAATCCGCTGTCGGTGCGTCGGGCACAAACCACAGCGATACCACAATACTCGAAACTCCGGCAGAGATAAACGATCGCGACAACCCGAGCACCCCATCCCCCGAAATCGTTCCCCTGCCGGTATTGCAAGCGCTCAGCACCACCAATTCCGCGTTCAGCTTCAGGTGAAAAATCTCCCCAGAAGTCAGCAAACCGTCGCCTGCTGCATCCCCTTGATGTAGGGGCGGTGCCCCCGTGCCCGCCCCGGTTGGGGGAGTGCGATCGGGTGCAAGCGCGATCGCACCCGGTACTCCCAAATTCCGATCTTGAAGTTCGTTGAGCAATCCGTGAGTCGCTAAATGAATGATTCTCGCTTGCGACATCTTCTGCGCGATCGCCCTTTCCGTAGCATCCTTGCCGACAACTGCTTGCGTTCCGAGTATGCTCGCAATTGCGATCGCTTCTTTTTCTGCCCCCGGCAAAGGACTCAAAGGTGTCGGCGCCTCATCCGGGATCGATCGAATGCTGGGCATTGTCGGATTTCCGACTACCAATACTTGCGAGTTCGGGTGCGATCGCAGGCGCTGCCGGTGCTGGCGAGTTAAATCTAATACTTGAATTGAAGGTGCAATTGAGATAGTATGTTTTTCTATTATATAATTGCCTGCGGCATCTTGTAAAGCTGCAAAAGGAATTAAAAACAGCACACCTTGGGGGATAAAAATTACCCGCTCGCCCTCATTTTTTGGTAAAATATTTGCGATCGGTTCTATCAATAATTTATAGGTTTCATGCAGGTGGCGGTTGATTCTCCGAGCTGAAACCTTTGCTGAATTATTGCCACTTTCTGCGGCGCGAGCATCCGGCGCCCCTCCGCGATTTCTGCCCGTAGCTGCTGCTACTAGCGTATTCTTCGCCGCCTCAGACAGGGAAATATTTAAATTGCTAGTATCAATTTGGCGGAAGGCAATATCGCCACCAGGTGCGATCGCCCAGACATAAACTTTTTCATCAACAATTGAATATTCAATTAATGTTGCTTTTTGCTCCGCAGCAATCCGTTTAATTTGTGCTAAGTTTGGCGGTTTGGACGCCGCCAACTGCTCGGATTTCTCCGTTCCCAAACGAGAAGCCAACAGCTCGGCAAATGCTCGCGCCCTGCCTCTTTCCGCAATTTCTAAAGCTGCTTCAGTTTTGTTTTGAGCAATCAAAGCTTGCTGCAAAAAACTGTAAGTTTCAGCTTGCCTTTCAAACAGCGATACTTTATTTTCGTCAGTCAATCCCGGTCGCAGCGATTCCCAAACTTCCACCGCCGCCATTAATTTCTTTGTTGCTTCTTCAAAGCTGCCGCTTTTTAACAAAGTTGCGCCGATATTGCTGAGAGTATAGCCTTCGCCCGAAGTATTATTTACTTCCCTAAAAACGGTTAAAGCTTGCTCGTAGAATTGCAGCGCTGTTTGATAAGAATTTTGTTGTCGGTGAACTGTTCCCATGCGGTCGAGGGTGACAGCTTCTCCGGGGCGATCGCCGATTTCCCGCCGAATTGCCAAAGCTTGTTCTAGAGATACCAAAGCTTTGGGATATTCAGCGAGATTGCTGTAAGCAAAACCGATATTAGTTAAAGTTCGACCCACTCCCATGCGATCGCCCGCTGCCTCCAAAATCTCCAGCGCTTGTTTGTAGTAAGATAAAGCTTCTGGATATGCACCTTGATTGCCGTAATTTAGTCCAATGTTATTGAGAGTTGTACCTTTGCCTCTACCGTCATTTACTTTCTCAAAAATTGCCAAAGCTTGTTGGTAGAATTCCAGAGATTTTTGATACTGACCGAGATTGTCGTAAACTGCCGCCATGTTATTGAGAGTTGCCGCTTCACCCACCGCATCTTTCACTTCGCGCCGCAGCGTCAAAGCTTGCTGGTAAAATTCCAAAGCTTTTTGATACTGACCGAGATTGCGGTAAACTGCCGCGATGTTTGTCAGGGCTGTGCCTTGCTCTTTCCGAGCCTTTTGCTGTTGAAAAATTGTCAGTGCTTGCTGATAGTAATTCAGCGCTTTTTGCGACTCGCCTAGATTGTTGTAAACCAAGCCAATTTGGTTGAGCGTTGCTGCTTCTGCCTGGGGTTCGCTAATTTGCCTGAGAGTTGCCAAAACCTGCTCGAATGCTTTCAAAGCTGCACGGAATTGACTTTTGTTTAATTGCTCGGTAGCTGCTTGATAAAGCTGTTCTGCTTCCGACTTTTTGGTGGCGCGAACTGTTGGGGTTTGTGCCAGAGATATTTGAGGACAGAAAAAGAGCACCGGAGATGGAGACGCCCACAGCAGCAGCGTTGCACTCGCTAACAACAGGCATCGGGTATAAAATGTTTGGCAGTCGATTGCCACAAGCAGCTTTTATTCTAGGGATTATAATGAGTGTAGATGATTTTCGGTAAATTTACGCATACATTATGAGCAAATTTAACAATTCTAAAGACTGGGGCGATCCGGCGGCGGTGCTAGCGGGAATTTTCAGCATCAGCAGTGTCTTGATTTTTCCAGTCTTAGCCCAATCTACCCGCGAATCCCAGAGCGTTTTTCAGCCCTCTTCCGTGCTTGACTCCCCTCAGCGTTCCGGCGGCAATATTGCGGATACTCTTGCTAGAGAAAGCGAATTCAAAACACTTACTTCAGCTTTGGCTGTTGCTGGTTTGACGGATACGTTGAAACAAGAGGGGCGTCCTTTAACAATTTTCGCTCCTACCAATCAAGCTTTTAGGAAAAATGCTGCCGTCTACGCGCAGCTACTCCAGCCGCAAAACAAGGATAAATTAGCGAGAGTTTTGAAATATCATTTAATTGCTAGCAGCGTCACTCCTGAAGACGTGAATAAAGGGGAAATCAAAACTGTTGAAGGCGGCACGGTGAAAATTAGTGTCGCGCCTGATGGAGTGATAATCAACGATAATGTTAAAGGAGTTCAACCGTCAATTGAAGCTAGCAACGGCGTAATTGTGCGGGTAGACAATTTACTTTTACCCCCGGATTTTCAACCTTGAAGCAATTTTTAGGTTTGTATTAGGTTCGTATTAAGTTCGTATTGGGTTCGTAGTTGCGCTTTAGCGCTGAAGCGCAACTACGAATTTTTTTTACTCCTTTGGACTCGAAGAATTAGTATTATTGAACCGCGAAGACGCGTTCGGCGAAGCCGTTCCCGAAGGGTAGGACACGAAGAATCAGAAAGAAGAAGGAAGAAGTAGATAATCTTCTACCGGGAAGGGAGTAATGTGCGATTTTACCTGAGGCCTCAGCGCTGAAGCGCAACTACGAACCTTTTTTAAGGTTTGGATGTGGAAGATTGGCATTTCAGGCAGCAGGATTCTATTTCCAATTCCCCACTAAAACGTAAGGTGCCCAGAAATATGGATGCTGGTATTTACTATCTTTCAACAGCTTTACCTGAGCGCGGCGCAAAGCTTCAGCTTTATTCACATTCTGATTTGATTTAGCTAGTTCGCTGTAGAATTCGCTCATAAACACAGCCGTACTTTCATCGTTAACTTGCCACAGCGTCGCTAGGGTGCTGCGGGCGCCCGCGCGCACCGCAACTCCCGCCAATCCCAAAGCGGCTCTGCTGTCTCCCGCTACGGTTTCGCAAGCGCTTAAAACGAGCAGTTCGATCGGTTTTTTTCGATCTGTTACTCGCAGCAAGCCATCTAAATCTTTAACATTAATTTGTCCGTTCCAGTCGAGAATAAATGTTCTTTCAGCGTTGGAACTAAACTGTCCGTGTGTTGCGATGTGAACTACAGGATAAGGCACTCGATTGATAATAGCTTGCAGGTTGGCTTTGGTAAAATTTTCATTTTCGCGCTTGTCATTATTCGGCAGTGTTTCGGCAATATCGTTCAATTCTCTTTGGACACCGGGCAGCGGATTGAGATTGTTTGCTTGAAAGCTGGGGGCATTAGTTGCACCGGCAATTAAGGCTCTTAACTGCGCTTGCGATAGAGGTTGTGGGTTTAGCAGTTGCAAACCGGGTGTGAGGGCGATCGCATATTTTTCTACTAAATATTGACTGCCGTCGTGCAGCACTGCCATCGGGATATTTCGCAATTCGCCGTCGAGGACAAAAACTAATATTTTGGCTTGGCTCTCTTGCAGTCCAGTTTCGATCGGGCGGATCAACCAATCATACACTTTTTGAGTTAAAGGCAAAAAGTTATTGCCGCTGGCTGTCGATTGAATTGAGGCATTTTTCTCGCCCGAGCGCAATTCTATTAAAGTATTTTCTAGTTCTTGTTGAGTGACAACCTCACTGTTGTTATTGGGGTTCTTTGGAGTGTACAAAAGCAGCTTGCCGCCGGGCAAGCGGACTATTACTTCTAGCTGCTGTTCGAGGATAATTGGATAGATAATTGCAGCAGTGCGATCGACTTCATCGATTTGTTGGGTTTTGACATCGACGCACGCATCTTGAAAGAAGTTGTTGAGTTCCGCTATTTGCAGAGATTCGATTACATTTCTAGCTTGTTTCAGCGATTTTTGGCTGTCATCAATTTTGCCTTTACTGATGAGAGATTTGGCGACTTGCAAGTTCAATGCGACTAATTGGCGGTAAACTGGTTCTACGCTATCCCGGAATGAAAATTGCACTTCGGGATTGATAGCTACTAAGTCGCTGCGGAGCGATTGCAAATTTTCAAAAGCATTGGTGTAAGCTACAACTGCCGTCTCAATATACTTTTCGGCTGCTTCTGTATTTCCCAAGCTTTTCTCGATATCTGCTTGCGCTTTGCGGATGCGTCCCAACTGCCAGAAATATTGATAGGTAATGTCCGCTGCTTTGGAGGCTGAAACTAAGTTTAAAGCTTGGTTTGTCAAACTTTCTGCCGGTTGCCACAGTTTCGATCTTTCGTACAGAGTTCCTAAACTGCCAACCGCATAAGCTTCTGCTTTTTTATCGCCCAATATTCTAGCTTGTTCTGCTGCTTTTGTCAAGATTTGATTGATCTCGCTAGCTGTTGGCAATTGTAAAGGCAATCTTGCTGCGGTTGCCCCTCTTTTGCTCAGTTTGAAATAACTTTGAGCTAAGTTAATTTGAGCGTAAATTCCGCCTCTACTAACTGGCAAGTTATTAATTTCCGTTTGAATTGACGGCCACAAATCCCGAGCCTTTGTTAATTCGCCGTCTCCGATCCACGGCTGGCTTTCTAACAGCAAACTGAGTTGATTGAGTTGTGCTTGAATTTGGGCTGTTAGAGATGGAGATAGCTGTGCGGCTTCGCGGTAAAAGTTTAAGGCTGCTTGAGTTTTTAAGATAAGTATTGTGGTATCTTGGTCTTGGGGAGGAAGCAAGATTTGTCTTTCCACAAATGCTCTGGCTGTATTGCCCAAACTCAGCGTTGCTGTACTTTCCTCTAGGGGCGATCGCAAATTCCGGGCAACCGTTAAACTCGATTCTAAAATATTTTGAGATAGCTGCAAATCGCCGATCGCTCGCAGAATGTCTCCGAGGCCGTGCATTGCATCAAATTTCAGCAGCGAATCCGGCCTGTTTGCGATAATTTCTAACTTTTTGGTTGCAGTTTCTGGCGGTAATTCGTTTAAAGTTTTACAGTCTGGGATATCCAGCTCAAAAGCCTTGAGTAAAGTTTGGCAAGCTCTGGGGTAAAGTCCTAAATCTTGCAAAGCTTGGGATTGATTTATCTGATTTTGAATAGCAGCGTCTTTGTTCCCGATTTGAGTATAAATTTCGGCGGCTTTTTGCCAAGTTTCGATCGCAGTTTGTGAGTCTCCGCTGGCTCTTTGCAGCCGCCCTTGAATGTCGAGGCTTTGTGCGACGATCCGCTTTTGCTCTGAGGTTTTTTCTAATTTTTGCAGCAGATTGATGCTTTGGCCGATCGCAGTTTTTGCCTGAGTCCACTGTCCGAGTTGCTGGTAGGTGAGCGACAGATTGCTGAGTGCCATTGCTTGATTTAAACTGTCGCTTTTGGCGGCAAATGCAGCAGCGGCTTGTTGCCAGATATTCGCAGCTCGATCGAACTGTCTCTGTTCGTAAAGTGTTTTAGCCTGCTGTACGAGTTGGGATGTATTCTGTTGAGCTTGAATAATTGGGATTTGAGCTGTTGCCGAGATTACTGGCGGTACTGCCGTTGAGATGATAAATAATAAAGTAAGTGCGATCGACCATTGTCGAGTGTAGAGTCTTTTGATGGCTCCAAACAGAGAGCTACTCCCCGAAATATCGAGTATTTTTTGAATTTTTCCCGTCTGTTTACGTGCCATTTTCGGTTCTCAACTACAGTTAATCTGGATCGATCCCCATTGTCCTCAGCCTCTCGGCTAAACGCTCTGCTCTCTGGCGCTGTTGTTCGGCTTGCTGCTGGGCGATTTCTTTCTGCTGGCGCTGTTGTTCGGCTTGCTGCTGGGCGAGTTCGGCTTGCTGCTGGGCGAGTTCGGCGGTCGTCGGAATCCAACAGCCACTAGCATCATACCAGCGCAGCCACGATCGCTCCAAACCTTCAAAAGCACCTTGCCAAATTCCCAAACCCAATTCGATCTCCGGCATCCACACCCGCGGCTGAGTTAAAATTAATTCTTGATAGCGATCGCCCGCTAACACAAAAGCCCGGAGATTATTGGTGGCTCCATCAAATACTATATAGTAAGGAACCCTGAGAATCTGTTCGTAAACTTGCCATTTAGTCGGAGGTTGAGCGACTCCTCTGACTGTTTGTCCCAAATCTTCGTTTTCTGTTCCCGGCGACACCAGTTCCACTACCACAAAAGGATTGACTTCTTCTTGCCAAATCACGTAAGATTTCCGCAATTCTTGCTGTTGGTAAAGCCTGTCAACCCCGACGACGCCAAACCAATCAGGCCTTTTGTACCACTGAGTGTGGTTCACATCAAAGTAGAGATTTAAGTCGCTGGCAATAAAAACTCGATCGCTTGGATAATTACTAGGTTTAAAAGTATATTCTAAGCCGCGGGATTGCCAAAGATGAAATAGATCGGGCAAACCAGAATCCTCCGGGTGTTCGCTGGGAAGATCGTACATCGTCGGGAGTACGTTTTTTGGGGTTGGGGACTCTTCGGTTTGATACATAGTTGCTTGCCTCCTAGCTGCCGATCAAAATTACGCTAATTCACGCCGTGCGATCGATAAATTTAACTTTTTTTGGCATTAACTTTAGATTAACCTATCGGCGAAGGGGCGATCGTACCCAGCAGCAAAAATGCGATCGTCGGTTACTATAACACGTTTCCCTAAAATTGCATCATTATTCATCAATCTTAATCATTATTGTTTTGGCGGCTCTTCTGGAGTCAAGGTGATCAGCAAAACTAATTAGAAAAGCAAGCTAATAGCCTCGCCCGAAAGTTATCAAAG
>NZ_JAUBRK010000154.1:0-2376 GCF_036701825.1 Microcoleus sp. MOSTC5
GAACCGGACATGAAACTTTCGCTTCATCCGGCTCCTTGATATCTTCACCCTTTTTATGGGTACAATTCAAAACGGGTTATCATCATAGCTCTTTTGGAAGGAGCAATCATTTTTAGTTTTTGTGTCGTGACAGTGTTTGTGTAGAAGTTGGAGGTTTATATATTCATCCTTACCACTTAAGGAGCGGGGTTGGATATGATCAACTTCTACAGTGTCTGTAGGTGTAAAGTACAGACC
Source organism: Microcoleus sp. MOSTC5 (assembly GCF_036701825.1). Taxonomy (NCBI): domain Bacteria; kingdom Bacillati; phylum Cyanobacteriota; class Cyanophyceae; order Oscillatoriales; family Microcoleaceae; genus Microcoleus; species Microcoleus sp. MOSTC5. The sequence continues at coordinate 238 of NZ_JAUBRK010000154.1, forward strand.
GCAGTGGGTACATTTACCTTTTTGTTTTTTAAGAAGTGTTGCCACTCTTGTTGGTGTTTCAGGGTATTCTCCACGTCTTTTGCTCCAATAAATCCAGTCACCGTTGTAGGGTGTTGAATTGCCCTTGACCTTTACGTGCCTTATAATAGGCGTTGCTGAGTGTTGGGCTAACTTTATACCTTCTTCTGTGCTGAAACACCAATTTCTGTCGCCTACTGTACGCCAGTATTTGTCTTTGTTGATGTTACCTTTTCCCCGTCGTTTTGCCCAGGCTCTTAATTTGTCGTAAATAAGGCTATCTACTTTTAAAAACCTTTCCTTACTTACTACTGTAGAGTAATAGTTTGACCAGCCTCTAATTATTGGATTTAGCCGTCTAATTAAAGCAGCTTGTGGGGCGGTATTATGAGTGTCTATTACTTCAGCTCTTCTGGAGAGGTGAGCTTTTATTTTTGCATTTGAAGGGGTGATTAACGTCTTAAACCCTAGTGGTATTCCATGTGTACTTCTGGCACTTCGGTAGTTGCCTACCTTATGTTGTTGTATGTGGAACCCTAAAAACTCAAACCCAACATTTCCATTGTATTCATTGAGGGTGTGGGTTAATTTTGTTTTGCTTGGCTTTAATTCTAAGCCAATGTCACCTAACCATTCCGCAATTATCTGATGACAGGTTGTTACTACTTCAATGTCTTTGTGCATAATCACAAAGTCATCGGCGTATCGGATTAAGCTTAGTGATGCTCGTTTATCTTTTTTATTGATACCCAAGTATCCTTTTTTTAGCGTTTCAGCATATTGTTTAACCCGTTCTTCCATTCCGTGAAGGGCTATGTTAGCCAATAGCGGGGAAATAACCCCTCCTTGTGGCGTACCTTCCGTGGTCGGAAAAATTTCACCTTGGTCTAATACCCCGCTTTTAAGCCACGACTTAATTTGTTTTCTGAGTCGCGGATAGGTATTGATTTTGTCAAGTAATGCTTTGTGATTAATGCGGTCAAAGCATTTGGCAATATCAGCGTCCAGCACGTATTTAGCTTTATATCTGATACTGTCAAAGATAGCTCCTATTGCATCGTGACACGACCTACCGGGTCTAAAACCAAATGAGTTAGGCTCGAATTTAGCTTCCCATTCTGGCTCAAGCGCTGCTTTTACAACTGCTTGTAAGGCGCGGTCGTACATAGTAGGTATGCCTAATGGTCTTGACTCATTAGTTCCTGGTTTTGGAATCATTATTCGACGTGTCGGTTGTGATTTGCCAGTTAGTTTGAGCTGACTTACTAGCTTAATTCGTTGCTTCGGGGTTAGTAATTTAATACCATCCACTCCTGCTGTACGTTTGCCAGTATTATCTTGTGTTACCCGTCGTACTGCTAAAACCTTATTAGACCAAGAATTAATCAAGGTCTTCTGAAGCTTACGAACTGCTTTGACATCGCCACGCTCACTTGCTCGATAGATACGTTTTTGCAACTTGAACGTCAATCTTTCGACTTTTCGCCAATTGATTTGGTTCCATTCCACCGTCGGGTTGTCCCGCGTTTTAGACTTATTCATTGCTACTCAAATTCCTATCTTTGAAGTTATCATGCGTCTGTCTGCATATCTCTGTCATTACAACAGAGCGTTGGCTTTTGACACAATCCTTCTCTCACATACTATTCGTTAGCTACTTACTGGGTAATCGACCTGTTTCCAGAAATATATGAGAGTTACTTCGTTCCGACTACACATTGTTTGAGCTTTTAGTGTGATGCTCTCCACCGGGTTTCTGGGCAGTGCTTGTAGGTCATATAGGTAAACGCCTATGCCCTATCCTTGCCTTTTGGCTTGGTCTTATTCAGCCGTTAGACCATCTTAAAATGACGATGGTTCAGACACATCTTTGCTTTCGCTACACATAAACTCTTGCTCGGCAGTTACCAGTTTCGGCTATCAGTAGTCTGCCTTTTATCCCCGCTTTACTTTGTTAGTTGCTACTTAACAAAATAGGGGATATGCTTTTACCGCTGCACCTGCGGACTAGGACTAGGGACTTGTGAATCCTGCACCTAGATGTATAATCAGTTACACTAACCAAGGGGTTAGGCTAACCGTCCCTGGATTTTTAATCCATTTAGGTTAAACGAATCGCAC
>NZ_JAUBRK010000083.1:0-8945 GCF_036701825.1 Microcoleus sp. MOSTC5
AAGGAAGAAGGAAGAAGGAAGAAGGAAGAAGGAAGAAGGAAGAAGGAAGAAGGAAGAAGGAAGAAGGAAGAAGGAAGGAGGTTCGGCAGCGGATTTTGTAACGGATTTAACGGATGGATGCTGAAGGAAGAAGGAGTCTTCCCCAAGGTTTTTAGCAATTAAGAACGTCCTAATAGTCTTGGCGGTTGCTATAGAAGGTAGAAGTTTGAAAAAAGAATAGAAGCTCTATCGAAAGGTAGATGACCGAAAACACAAGTTAAGAAATTTTGAATAAAAATTCTGCTTGGGGATGACGCGCCATAAAAGTTGGGTTTGGGGCAGAACCAAAATTCGATCGAGATGTCACAAACCACATTATATCTGCGGGACAGGATATCTGTGGGGACACGATATCTGCGGGGACACGATATCTGTGGGGACACGGCACTGCCGTGTCCTTAGCGAATGGCAACGATCGCCCAAATCTCCAATCCGCCCCCGGAATCCCCCGCAGCATTGGGGCGCGCTACAATCAAAAATTGATCGGTTTAGCACTCAGACTCAGAGAGTGCTAAATTTGCTAATGTAAGCGACAGGAGACAAACATGACCAAAATAGTTGCATTTAGCGACAAATCTCGGCGGGCACTAGAACGCGGCGTCAATCAACTCGCCGATGCTGTCCGCATCACCTTGGGCCCCAAAGGCCGGAATGTCCTATTGGAAAAGAAATACGGCGCTCCCCAAATCGTTAACGACGGTATCACCGTTGCTAGGGATATCGAGCTCGAAGATCCCCTGGAAAATGCCGGCGCTCGCTTAATTCAAGAAGTCGCCTCCAAAACTAAAGATATCGCAGGCGACGGCACAACAACCGCAACGGTTATAGCTCAATCCCTCATTCGCGAAGGTTTGAAGAATGTCGCAGCAGGCGCGAACCCAGTCGCGCTGCGCCGGGGTATTGAAAAAACGATCGCCCACTTGGTACTGGAAATCGAGAAATTGGCGAAACCCGTCGAAGGGGCTGCAATTGCTCAGGTCGCCACTGTCTCCGCCGGTAACGACGAAGAAGTCGGCGCAATGATTGCCCAAGCAATGGAAAAAGTCACGAAAGACGGCGTAATTACTGTTGAAGAGTCGAAATCTCTGACAACAGAATTGGAAGTTGTCGAAGGGATGCAGTACGATCGCGGATATCTTTCTCCGTATTTCGTCACTAACACCGATCGCATGGAAGTTGAGTACGAAAACGCTCGCATCCTGATTACCGACAAAAAAATTAGCTCGATTCAAGAACTAATTCCAGTTCTCGAAAAAATCGCCCGCACCGGTCAACCGCTGCTAATTATCGCCGAAGATATTGAAGGCGAAGCTTTGGCAACTCTGGTAGTCAACAAAGCCCGCGGCGTATTGAACATCGCAGCAACGAAATCTCCCGGATTTGGCGATCGGCGCAAAGCTATGCTTCAAGATATCGCCGTGCTCACCGGCGGTCAACTGATTTCCGAAGAAGTCGGACTCAGCATCGATACCGCAACCCTAGAAATGCTCGGTACCGCCCGCAAAATTACCATCGACAAAGAAAACACGATCATTGTTGCTGGCGAAGAACACAAAGCTGACGTGCTAAAACGGATCGAGCAAATCCGCAAGCAGCTAGAAGCGACGGATTCCGACTACGACAAGGAAAAGCTAACCGAACGCATCGCCAAACTCGCCGGCGGCATCGCTGTAATTAAAGTCGGCGCAGCTACCGAAACCGAGCTCAAAGACCGCAAACTGCGTATTGAAGACGCTCTGAACGCTACTAAAGCTGCTGTGGAAGAAGGTATCGTTGCTGGAGGCGGCACGACGCTACTTCACCTGATTACAAAAATAGATGCGATCAGAAATACTTTAGACGCCGAAGAACAAGTAGGCGCTGACTTGGTTGCTAAAGCTTTGGAATCACCTTTGCGTCAAATTGCTGATAATGCTGGCGTTGAAGGTTCAATCGTCATCGAGCGAGTGCGGGCGAGCGAGTTCAACATTGGCTACAACGCTCTCACCGACGTGTACGAAGATATGATTGCCGCTGGGATTATTGACCCCGCTAAGGTGGTGCGATCGGCTTTGCAAAATGCCGGTTCCATCGCTGGTATGGTTTTGACCACTGAAGCTGTGATTGTCGAAAAACCCGAGAAGAAAAAAGCCGGCGGCGACATGGGCGACATGGGCGGCATGGGCGGCATGGGCGGCATGGGCGGCATGGGCGGCATGGGCGGCATGGGCGGCATGGGCGGCATGGGCATGATGTAGTGTTCAGTCTGTAGTCTGTAGTCTGTAGGGTGCGCCACAAGCACCATTGGTGTAAACAAGCGCCTCTTATTTAGTACCGTCTACTGTTTGAGGATTAGAGCAGCTTATCCCCCCGGCGCCCCGCTGATAGTCCGGGGGGACTTGAAGCTATCAAAGTCCCCCTTCTTAAGGGAGATGCAATAAAGATCGGGACTAAGCTAAAAGCGAGGGTTCTCATGAATTTTAAGCTTGAGTTGGCACCTATGCAGTGCGCGCCTTACCCGATCGATCGACTGAGATTCTTCCAAGAAACGGCGTCACCCCCTCTCCCAATCTCCTTTAAGACGACGGAGTTACATTGTTGCTGTGCAAGTCTTGAGGAGATTGAAACAGAGTTTCGAGATAAACTCTCGCAGCTTGGCGATAGCTGCGCGAAGCTTCAGGCGTACCGCTATCGGCATTTTGCAACAAAAACAGCGACAGGGCGGCGCAAAATACTCGGTCTAGATCCCATTCGGGATGGGTTTCCAGGTACGTTTTGAGAGAATCGTGCAGCGTTTCGGGAATTTCGGCAAAAATACTGACTGTTGGGTTCATCATTTTTTTTAGTCTCGCTAATAAATTGAAAACAGAACCCCCCTTCGGCCGGATACAGGTGCAGGCACAGCCGAAATCAGAGCGCTTTTTTTTAGGTCGGTCGCATCATTGTGCGCTATCAGGGGGTGGGTTTGTCAATGTTGCGAAATATTACAAATTCCTTTAGATAAAAAAAAGGTTTACCAAATAATAAGCTTTTCAGGGCATTTTTTGTTACATATCTTTATGTTGTCAGGGTTTTCTGAGGGATTGGGCAGCAAGTTAACGAAATCCCCAATTCCGCAGCAAGATGCTACCGTGCCGTTAATTTCTGTGGAAAACTTTGTCGAATCTGTGGAAAACCTCAGACTTGCCTGTGGAAACGCTGTGGAATGTTTAGGGAAAAGTCAGGGAAAAAATAAGAATTGCAAAGGGCATGGGGCATGGGCATGGGGCATGGGGCATGGGGCATGGGGCATGGGGCATTGTTGACTGTTGACTGTTGACTGTTGATTAATGTTATTGGTTATTTGTTATTAGCCACTGCAAAGGATTAACAACTGACAACTGACAACTGACAACTGACAACTGACAACAGTCAACTGACTAAGTGCCACTCTGCCGCTTTTTGGCGGATGGTTGCCAATTCTGCAGGCGACATTTTGTCGAGATTGGCTAAGATAAAGCTCATGCGACCGATCGACTGAAGTTTGTCCCGGTGGCGCGCTAGGAAATCCCAGTAGAAGAAGTTGAAGGGACAGGCATTTTCGCCGGATCGCACTGTGCGATCGAATTTGCACCCCCGACAATAATCGCTCATTTTATTGATGTAATTCGCAGAAGCAGCATAGGGCTTCGACGCCAACACACCGCCGTCAGCAAACAAACCCATGCCCAGCACATTAGTCTGCATTACCCAGTCGTAGGCATCAACAAACGCACTGTGGAACCACTTTTCTACCTCTGTCGGCGAGATTCCCGCAATTAGACCAAAATTGCTCAAAATCATCAACCGCTGGATATGGTGCGCGTAACCGCTGCCTTCGACTTGAGTTAAAACTTGGCGCAAACAGTTCATATCTGTTTTGCTGGCGTCCCAAAAAAACTCCGGCAGCGGCTGAGTGTGGTTGAACCAATTCTTTTCAAAATAATCAGCATCCACGTAAAAATACATACCGCGAATGTATTCTCGCCAGCCCAGAATTTGGCGGATAAAACCTTCGACGCTGTTTAAATTTAAGTTTTTTTCTAGGTAGGCTGTTTCGGCAGCTTGAATAACTTCTAAAGGATGCAGCAAGCCAATATTGAGATACGGAGAAAGTAGAGAATGCCACATTGTTTCCTCCCCCGTTACCATCGCGTCTTGATAAGGGCAAAAAGCGGGGAGACACTGTTCGATGAAATTATCTAATACTTGCAGTGCTTGCTCTCGTGTAACCGCCCAGCGAAAAGGTTCAATGTTTCCGTAAGTTGGGAAAGATAGAGATTTAACTTGTGCGATAACTTCTTGAGTTATCGCATCCGGTTCAAACCGCAGAGGTTTCGGTGTATCCAGTTTTCCTTTGGGTGGCTGACGATTTTCTTTGTCAAAATTCCACTGACCTCCGACAGGTTTATTGCCATCCATTAAAATGTGGAAACGCTGGCGGCTGGCTCGATAGAAGTCTTCCATTAACAAACGTTTGCGGCTTGACGCCCAATCTTTGAATTCTGTTTCTGTCCAGAGGAATTGATTGTTGGGAATCAGGGTTGTTTTGCAGGGGAGTTGCAAGTTTTGAACGATCTGTAAAAAAGGTCGATCGTTCGGAGCCATCACCCGCACTTCGGTGATATTGTGAGCTTGTATCCAAGCTTTGAGAGGTGCTTCAAAGTCCCCCGATGTTGTGTAAGTGACTTGGCAGCCCCCGCCGCGCAATTCTTCAGCGAAGTGTCGCATTGCCGACCAAATTAATACTAATTTTTGTTGGTGGTAGCGGCGCTGTTGAACGTGCTGCCAAGATTCAATTAAAATTACGGGTAGGGAAGAGTTATCATCTGTGCGGTTGAGAGCAGCTTGGTTCTGCCAAAGTTGATCGCCTAATATCCAAACGCCAACAGTCATTTTACTTTTTTTATCCTAAAAGTTATATTTTACTTTTCCTGAGCGCTGATTGTCTGTTCCGACAACTTAATGGGATGAAAAATTACCACTCAAAACTTATAATTTTTCCGCTTCTCCTAAGAACTTACTAGAGCATAACATTGATTTCCAAAGATAGGGACACCGACCAGCAAATTTAAATTTTATGTCGGTGTATCCTTCAGATGTTAATAACTTGGTTAGCGTCTTTACTGAAAAAAATTTAATGTGACCGTTATCCCAAAGTACGGTAAAATGTTGATCGAGTTTGCCAGAAATAGCTAACGCCAGGTTTTTCAAATAGCCGTGATATGGCGTGGAAATAATTAGCCTTCCTCCCGGCTTGAGGCATTTTTTTGCAGCTTTTGCTAGTTCTTTAGGATAAAGCAAGTGTTCGATTACTTCAATGGCTAACACAACATCAAATGAGTGCAGCGTATCGGTATCTGGGAGGTCGTAAATATCTGCTTGGATAAACTGACAGTCGGGGAAACTTTGACGGGAGATGGCAATTCCGGGTGCAGAAGTGTCAACGCCGACAACTTCGCAGCCGTGCTCTGCGATGACGTGACTGAGGCTGCCATTGCCGCAGCCGAGATCCAAAACTCGGAGTTGTGTCTTGCTGGCCTCCTGAAGTGTCGCCAGCATTTCTAAAAGGGGAGATATCAAATAAGCGTGATGATATCTGGGACGGTTGTTTGTGTAATAATACGTATAATTGCTAAAGTTTTTTTTCATCGATTAAGTTATGGAAATTATTGCCGAGACCGCCAATTTACGGAGCGCGGGTGTACTGTTTGGGCCAACGTTCGCCAGCTTAGGGTTGTCAGAGTCGATCGGCAGCTCGATCGTCTCATGCTTTTTTTTTGACAGGTGAATTGTTATCACCGGATCAATCGGATGTCAAAAGAAATCTTTCACAGGGTGCAAAATCTCGAATCGCCCATCTCTCGCCCATCTCTCGAAGGCATTCGGAAAGAAAAAGTCCTATCGACCAAAAATTCTCTCCGTACACTAGCCGGAAACCGAACTTTTTGCCTCTTAACTTTGGCCGAGTCCATCCATGCGATTCTAGCTTCAAACAACTGCGGTATGTCCAGCCGAGGCTTTTTTGCAGCCTGAAAAATCTGCCCTGGGGCGATCGGGTGCAAGTCGATCGCAGAAGTGAGGAGGGATGTGTGACCGAAATCACAGGCATTTGCCAAACAAATTGCTGAGCATCTTTAAGTCCACACACTTAGAATCGAGATTACTACAAGTGGCTTCTATAATTGTGTTTAAATGTTGTTCGGACGCTGTGTTGTCCCGTCAGCAGAGCACCCTAGACTGATTGGCGCTTTGGATCTGGTTTATTTCACTTTAATGGTCGCTGTTGGGTGTTGCACCTTAAGTTAGATACGTCCTATGGTTAAGTTAGGTCAATCCTCCTTTCGCCGTATTTTACTGTCGCGGATTTTGTTGCTCAGCGTACCTGTTCTACTGGTGGGGGAGTATGTTACCTATCGCAAGGCACGCTCGACGCTTCTGGAAACTGCTCGTCAAAACTTGACAGAAAGTGCAGTCAGAAAAGCAGAAACTATTGAACAGTGGGCGAAATCGCTGAAGTCGAATCTGATCGGCGCTTCGGAAAGCTCGATGTTGCAGTCTGTAAATCCGAAGGATTATCAAAAGTTTATCGCGCAATTAGGGCAGCGGTTGCCAGCGCAGGTTGATTGCTTGCAATTGACTAATTTAAAGACAAATCAAGTCATAGCAAGCACTTGCGGGCAGCAGCCGATTCAGTCGCTGCCGGCTAAATTTTGGCCGCCAGTACAGCAGCAGCAGACGCTGCTGGACGACAAGAGCGTTTACATCAGTCTGTCGTTGCCTCAGCAGCCGCAGGCGAAAGCAAACGACCAGAAGGTGGCTTTGGGTGCTGAGGATTTTCCAGAGGCGGGTAAAGAAGGCCGCGATAGCCAAGTGAGTTTGGTGTTGAGCGCTCCTGTTTACATTCGTCGGGGCAATAGCCTGCAGTTGAGTTATGCTTTGAGTTTGCAGTCGGCCTTGCCTGTGCAAACAAGCGCTCCCAAGGGTTCTCTAGCCGGCTATACGGTGGCGATCGACCAAGATGGGACTATTTTGGCGCACCCGAATATCAACCGCGTGGGCCGCAATATCGCCCAAGAGGCAGATGCCGATCGACTAAAAAGTATTGTCAGAAGGGCGATCGCAGGCGGAACAGCTTTTCTCCATCTATTTTCCTTTGAAAGAAATGGCGTAGAGTTGCTAGCAGGATACGCTGCTATCCCGAGTCCTTCAACTAAACAGGAGAACAGCAAGTGGATTATTTTAGCTGTTTCTCGTTTAGATTACGCTCTGTCAGGTTTGGAAGAAATTCAGCAAGTTTTATTTAATTTAATTGTAGGTTTGGTTGCTGCTAGTATTATCGCGACTTTATATCTGTCTCGCGACTTGGCACGTCCTCTGGAAAAACTGAGAGACTACGCGCTGAAAGTAGATACGGAAGCGCCGCAGGCAGTGCCGCAAAATTTCCAAATTAGGGAATTCAATCAACTATCAGAAGCGCTAAACAGCATGGTGCAGCGCCTCAGATCCTGGGCCAGAGAATTGGAAGTGGCAACCAAGGAAGCGCAAGTTGCCAATCAGTTAAAAAATGAATTTTTGGGAAATATTTCTCACGAATTGAGAACGCCGCTCAACGGGATTATTGGTTTTATTCAAATTGTTCGGGACGGCTACTGCGATGACAGAGATGAAGAGATGGAGTTCTTACAGAGGGCTCACGACTCGTCCATGCAATTGCTAAATATTATTAATGATATTTTGGACATTGCTAAAATAGAAGCCGGTACGTTCTCCATGATGTTAGAAGTAGTTGATATTACCCAGGTACTTGAAGACGCGATTGATTTGCAAGTACCTCTAATGGAGGAAAAAGGCTTGAATTTAAGTTTGCCTGCACCTCACGATCCGATTATTGTTCATGCCGATCCGGAGAAGCTAAAACAGGTGTTTTTGAACGTTTTGAGCAATGCGATTAAGTTTACCGAGTCGGGCAGCGTTAATATATCTGTGCGGCTAGAATCGAGGAAGAATTCTCCTAGTTTTAACGGCAGTGCGGAAAGTACGACTGGCCACAGCAGTCAAAGCGATTGGGTGGTAGTGACAATTAAAGATACGGGAATTGGTATCGATCCCGAGCAACAGCAGAAATTGTTTCAACCTTTTGTGATGGCTGATGGTTCTACAACTCGCAGGTTTGGCGGTAACGGTTTGGGTTTGGCTATCTCCCGAAGGATAATGGAATCTATGATCGGAAGCATTACCCTGCACAGCGCGGGTGTGAATCAAGGTACTACGGTGATGATTTCTTTGCCTGTCAATCAGCAGTCAAGTTTTTATTATCACAGCGAGGACTTGGTAACGGAAAATGGAAATTTCAAAAGTTGATGAGTGATTTTCCCAATCTAAAATCTAAAATCTAAAATGGTATTAGGGGCTGTCCGCCGAGTTCGAGGGATTTGCTCAAAGTGCTGAGAATGCGGATTAATTCTACGGAGGCAGAGCCGGATGAGGTAGGACAGGGGGTATTCGTTTGCACGCTGTTGAGGAAGCGATCGCACACTCGCTGTAGCGGTTCTGCCGATTCTAAATTCAAGACTTCGCGGTATCTGAGGCCCGTTGGCTGCGGTGCGATCGCACTTTCAAAAGAGTTATTCTCTTCGCCTCCCCAATCTGGATTGCCGCGCTGCACAATCAGGGGAGTTTCTGGCGACATTTCATCAAAAATCAAGGTTCCCAAACTGCCAACAACTGTTAAGCGCCGTTGTTTGTCGGGATTTAGCCAGCACAGGTGAATAAATGCTTGAAATCCGTCGGGATACGTGAGGGTTACCCAAACTAAATCTGCTAGTCCTTCTGAATGATTCGCAGTCATCCGTGAAGAAGCAAATTGATTTTGTATTTCTGCTGCTACTTCTTTATTTATTCCTTCT
>NZ_JAUBRK010000083.1:9045-29086 GCF_036701825.1 Microcoleus sp. MOSTC5
TCCTTCTTCCCTCTTCCTTCTTCCTTCTTCCCTCTTCCTTCTTCCTTCTTCCCTCTTCCTTCTTCCTTCTTCCCTCTTCCTTCTTCCTTCTTCCCTCTCCCTTCTTCCTTCTTCCCTCTTCCTTCTTCCTTCGGAAACACAGTGCCGATCGCGCTTACTTGAATTGGGGTTTGTTCCAGCCAAGTATTGAAAATAGCGATATCGTGAACGGCCAAGTCCCAAAGGGCGTCAACGTCATGGCGCACGGGTTCAAAATGGGTGCGCTGGGCGTAACCGTAGCGCAATTTTCCGAGTTGATGCTGTTGAATAATTCTTTGGCCTCGATCGACTGCTGGATGAAACAGATAAGTGTGGTCAACGAAGAGTTGCCGCTGCTGTTTTTGGGCTAATTGACAGAGTTCTATTGCTTCAGTCAGGTTGAGGGCGAGGGGTTTTTCTGCTAAGACGTGGTAGCCTTGTTTCAGCGCTGCTGCTGCGAGGGTGTAGTGTGTGGAAGCTGGAGTGGCGATCGCCACAGCTTCCAGTCCCGGCAATGCTTGCAATTGAGACCAATCGGTAGCTAGAATCACCGAGGCATCGAGATTAAACTGTTTTTGGACGGCCGCCAATGAATCGAGATTCGGGTCTACTACCGCTAAAACTTGGCTGTTGGGATGTTTGAGAAAGTTGCGAATTAGGTTAACTCCCCAGCGGCCGGCACCCAATACAGCTATTCCGATTTTCATTGATTATAATTTCAAAAATCGCACAGTAATTATAGCATATTTGGTAATTATTTATTGTAAAAAAACACTAAAAAATGCAAGTTCCCAATGAGCCACGAGCAATTATTAATTACCAACTAATTTATTGAAAGCTGCCTGAGCCGCTGCTTGTTCGGCCGCTTTGATCGATCGACCTTTTCCCTCTGCTACCAACTTTCCCTGAATGAGAACTTCTGCTGTAAAACGATCTTCCCCGCCCTGCACTGTCCCGGTTTCTTGCACGCTATATTTGGGCAAAGTTTTGTATTTCCCTTGAGTCAATTCTTGGAGAGCAGCTTTGTAGTTTTGGCGGGCCGGATCGCTGCGGATTTCTGTCGCTAAGCGTTGAAAGTGAGAATCTAGCCAAGGGCGTATTAATTCTAACGTCTGCGTACTCAAATAAAGCGCAGCCAGTACCGCTTCCAAAGCATCGGCCAGTCGGGGTTCAGCGCCTGTTTTGTCCGAGGCGGCGCTGCTGGAAACAATTAAATAGCGATCGAACCCGTAACTTTCAGCGATTTTAGCAAGATTGCGATCGCTCACCAAGATCGATCGAATAGCAGCAAATTCCCCCACTGTACAGTCGGGATAAGTCTCAAACAACAATTCCGACGCCGCCAGCCGCACAACTGCATCCCCCACAAACTCTAGTTGCTCGTAATTTGCCTTAGCTGACGCGCTCGCATGAGTTAAAGCTAAATCGAGGAGATGCCATTTGATCGCAGCATTCTTTGCCAGTCCCAATTTTTGAATTAATGTTTCAAGTTGCTTTTGGCGACCCGGATAAATCATACCATTTTAGATTTTAGATTTTAGATTTTAGATTTTATAATTGGAAATTACGCATGACTCTCCGGGCTTGGAGCTTGTCTAAAATTCCATTCTTTTTGGAAAATGGTATCAGATTCATATCACTAGAAAGCTTTTCATTAAAAAACTAAATAGTCCTCCGGGTGCTTTTAGTCCGCTCTGTCAAGGCGATCGAGAAGTGCCTCAAACGCTGGAAATCTCTGCTTCGGGCGATCGAGAAATCTTCTTCATTTGATAGACCATTAGCAATAAATAACATTTCAAGAATAAAGCTCAACGGTTACGATGACGCAAACACGTTAACTACACCTTGACAAGTCTGGCAACAAGCACCTTACCCAAAATTGGGTGGGGAAAAAGTCGGACATAAGCCGGGTTCTGTTCTCTCAACTGCAAGCAGTTTTCGAGGGCAGTTATCTATCTGGGACGCCTGTTACCAGACGCCTCAAGCGGTACCAAAAAACAGAACTGGTAAAAAACCAACCGTAGTCCCTCCGACCTTGCTCCCAACTGGGGTTTACCTAGCCAGCACCTCTCGATGCTGCTGGTGCGCTCTTACCGCACCTTTGCACCCTTACCCCCTAACACTTTGCGATTTTTGATGCTCGATTTTTGATGCAATCTCCAATCTCCAATCTCAAATCGGGGGGCGGTATCTTTCTGTGGCACTATCCTCACGATCGCTCGCACTGGGCGTTACCCAGCAAGTTTGGTTTTTCGGGAGCCCGGACTTTCCTCAGACAAGCTTTCGCTAATCCGCAACCGCCTGCGCCTACTTTTTCCCCAGATTTATTGTACGCGATCGTTCGTCAATCAATTTGGGATTTGAGATTGACGATTTTAAGTCGCCCACTTAATTTGGACATTTGTGTTTATTCAAACTCTTGTGCGGTGGCCGCGAAAGCCCGCCCAACAATTAAATTGCCATGCAAATCCCCTTAAATTCACTCACGGATGAATCTGGAGGCGGAAAATTTGGGAATTATGATGCAAGGGTTTATGAGACGGCTTCAACTCGGGCAAGGAAACCTTTTTACCTCACAGGATTTTGAATTATTCAATCCTCAACCCAAAATCTCAAACCTCAACTCTTAAATCCGGTTACTTTACTGAGTCATCTTTCACCACAGTAGAAAAATTATCAAACCAGCCCCGCCGCCAGAAGAAGTAAACTAAAGCCGAGGCGATCGCTAGCATCAGTGCCCAACAAAGCGGATATCCAAAATACCAATTCAGTTCCGGCATATTCAAAGGCGATTTTTCTGTATCGAAATTCATCCCGTATACTCCCGCCACAAAAGTTAGAGGAATAAAGATACTAGAAATTACTGTGAGCAATTTCATAATTTCATTCATTTTATTGCCCACCGATGACAGATAAACATCCATTAAACCCGAAGACAACTCTCGATAGGTTTCCACCATATCCATCACCTGCACCGTGTGATCGTAACAATCGCGCAGGTAAATTCGCACCTCTGGACTAATCAAATCACTGCTATCTCGAATCAAAACATTAATTGCATCCCGCTGCGGCCAAATGGCGCGGCGCAGAGTCAGCAATTCTCGCCGGATTTTATAAATTTTTTCCAGGGTTCTGCGGGTGGGGTTCACCACCACTTCATCCTCTAGTTCTTCAATGCGCTCTCCGTAAACTTCTAATACTGGGAAAAATCCATCTATAATCGCATCTAAGAGAGTATAAGCCAGATAATCTGAGCCGTGTTTTCTAATACTTCCTTGTGCTTTACGAATGCGATCGCGCACGGGGTCAAAACAATCATAGTCCGGTTCTTCCTGAACAGTTAGCAGGTAATGTTTACCCAAAAGCAAACTAACTTGTTCTTTGTGAAAATTCTCTGAATTTGGCTTAATCATCACCATCCAGGCAATGATTAAAATATGATTTTCGTAATGTACAACTTTAGGGCGCTGGGGTACATTAACCACATCCTCTTGAGCCACAAGATGCAAATCAAACACTTCGCCCATTTGATGCCAAGTTTCTTTATTTCCCAATCCCAACATATCAACCCAAGAAACAGATGCTGTATCTAAATACGCAGCAGCTTCTTGAGGATTGGCTAATGTGGTGCGAGTAGCTGCTGTCTCGCAATAGTCAATTAATATAATCTCGGGAGGCGGCGCATCGATTGGTAAGTCGAGAGTTCCCGGCGGAGACCCCGGAACGTCATAAAAATAGTCAACGTAGGAATCATCATCATCATCATCATCTTTAATTGTTTTTGCAACTGCACTAGAAGTATGTATGCTTTTGGATACCATGCTAATATTCCTGACTTTTAGAACCTTTAATTAGATTATCATTTTTCTCGTGCGACTACCAATTACCAATTACCAATTACCTCTGCCGAATTGGAATCTCGATCGCGAATTCAGTTCCCCCTCCCGGCGCGTCCTTGCAGCGCAGCGTACCCCCGTGTCTTTCCACCACAATCTGATAGGAGATAGACAGTCCCAAACCTGTACCTTTGCCTACTGGTTTAGTAGTAAAAAACGGGTCAAATATCCGAGATTTAACAGACTCTGCCATTCCCGACCCGTTATCTGAAATTGCGATCGCAACCCGATTGTTTTCCAAAACCTCCGTGCGAATCCGAATCCAAGGCAATGCGTCGCCACTTAAAGGTAAACTCTGAAAATTTTGCCGTTCCTCTTCCGAATAACTCGCCAATTCCAACTTTCTATTTCTGACATTTGCCAAAGCATCAATGGCATTACTTAATATATTCATAAAAACTTGATTTAACTGTCCGACATAGCACTGTATTAATGGCAGCTTTCCATATTCTTTAACTATTTCAATATTACGATTCCTGCCATTTTCTTTAAGTCTGTGCTGCAAAATCAACATAGCACTGTCTATTCCTTCGTGGATATCAACACGCTTAATATCTGATTCTTCCAGGCGGGAAAAGTTGCGCAAAGACAGAACTATTTGGCGAATTCGCTCTGCTCCGGTTTCAATTGAAGTCAGCAAATTCGGGAAATCCTCTTTCATAAACTCGAATTCTATTTCTTCAGCAAACTCCGCAATCAAAGAAACAGGTTCCGGGTAATGTGCTTGGTACAAACTGCACAGTTCCAGCAAGTTTTTAGCATACTCGCTAGCGTAAATGATATTACCGTAGATAAAACTGACAGGATTATTAATTTCGTGAGCAATTCCCGCGACTAGCTGTCCCAAACCCGACATTTTTTCCGCTTGAATTAGTTGAGCTTGAGTCCTGCCTAATTGTTTCAATGTTTGCTCTAGCTGGCGATTTTTATCTTTTAATTGAGATTCGGCTTGTTTGCGCTTGGTGATATTGCGGGCGATAGCGATCGCTTGATTCGAGTTAAAAGGCAGCAATCTCGCTTCATAAGTTTCTTCTCCTGCCGGCAGGGGTAGCGAATACTCTAGATTAACAGGAGTTCTATTTTCTGAAACTTCAAGCATTGCCTGCTCGAATTGGCTGGCGGCGGTTGCCGGCAATATATCGATCATTCGTTGGCCCACAAAATACTCGGGACTCAGGTACAAATCCGATGAATTTCCTGACAAGTAATCCAAAATAATTCCGTCAGCATCGATTCGGAAATACAAATCGGGCAATGCCAGAAAAACAGCTTCCAACTCGGAAGTTTTTTGTCGCAATGCTTCTTGGGCGCAGTAGCGATCGCTAATATCAACAATCACCCCATCCAAACAGCAAACATTCCCATCTGCGTCGAACACAGGAGAACCTTTATCCCACACCCATTTAACCGTGGCGTCTGCTGCTAGCAAGCGGTATTCCAAGTTATATGAGTGTTTCTTTTCTATTGCTTGCTGAATAGTGGCTTCTACTTTTACCAAATCTTCCGGGTAAATAATGCTAGCAAAAGCCCTACCTCCCCTGTTCAAAGGCGAAATAAAATCGGCAGCAGGGTAGCCCGTTAGTAAGTAAACGGCATTGCTAATAAAACTTGTCGAGAAATCGCATTGCCAGCGATAAACCACTCCGGGAATATTCGCTACCAAAGACCTAAATCTGGTTTCGCTGCGGCGCAAAGCTGCTTCCGATTCATGGCGTTCTGTAATATCGCGAGCGAAAGCTAGCACTGCAAATATATTGCCTTCAGCGTCGCGCAGGGGAAGTTTTTGCGTGTCAAGAATATGTACTGAACCGTCTGCAACAGTGGCCGGATCGCAGGGATTGTGGATGATTTCGCCGGCTAGTACAGCAGAGTCGTCTGTGCGGAATCCTCGGATATTTTTGGCTAAATTTCCAAACACTAGCTCTAATGAAAACCCTAATTCTAAATCTGATTGGCTAATGATTTCTTCGACTGTTTTACCAATTGCTTGAGCGAAACTATTGTTTGCCAAAATATAGCGAAAATTTTTGTCTTTGGCAAAAATCCAGTCGCTGGTTTTGTCTATTACTGTGCGCAGCAGTTGTTCGGAACGTTCGGTTTTTTCCAAAGCTACCTGCAGTTCTACTTCCAGGCACTTGCGAGCAGTAATATTTTCAAAAGCAACGCCGACGCAGTTGTTGGGTAATGGAAAAGCTTTAATAGAAAAAGCGCGAGTTATTCTGCCGCCTTCATCGCAGTCAATATCTTCAATTTCTACGGCTTTTTGGCCCAGAATTACCGAAGCAAAAGCTTGGGGAATGTTTTTCGATCGCAGGTGGGGAAAAATCTCGTCGATTGTCATGCCCAAAACGTCGGCCATTTCTAATCCGGTAAACAGGGTAGCGGCGGGATTAGAGGCGATCGCCCTGAGGGTGCTGTCATCGTCTATGTTTTCTAAATGGTAGACGTACAAACCAATTTGCATATTCTCGACAATTTGGTCGTAGAGGCGCACGCTTTCGTCTACCTGCCTGCGTTCGGTAATATCTTCAGTAATACCTAAAACGTACTGAGGACGGCCTGCGGCGTCGAGAATTGGCACTTTGCGGGTGTGCAGTATTCTCATACCTTTGTGGCGAGTTTGGATCGGCTCTTCGGCTATGTCTTTAACAGTAGATTGGTTGTGCTCGCCGGTCAATATTTCCCTGTCTTGAGCAGTAAAAACATCAGCTTGTTCTTTCGGGTAAATATCGTAGTCATTTTTGCCGATCGCCTCTTGAGAGGTAACACCTGCGATCGTTTCTCCCGCTTTATTCCACAGCACAAATTTCAGCGAAGAAGCATCTTTAGCAAAAACTCCCACAGGCAGATTTTCTACTACGGAATTGAGGAACCCTCTAGCTGATTTTAATTCAGCTTCTGCACGCTTGCGTTCGATGCCTAAAGCGATGACATCGGCAACCGATGCTAAAGTTTCTTGAAAAGGTGTTGTCAGCGGCTGGCTGCTGATAATTACCATGACTCCCACCAGGCGTTCTTCGACTATCAAAGGGTAGCCGGCGAAGGTGAGAATTTGCTTGGGGATTGGGCAATTGTCCGGCTTGTGACTGGTGTCGATCATTGCTACTTCGGAACTGTGTGCCGCTGTTTCTTTCGCGGATTCTTCCTCTGCGAGTCCAAAATTATTCAGTTCAAATCCGCAGTCAAATTCCGGTTTTTGCTGTTTGGCGATCGAGTTAACCTTACTTTCAATAAAGCTAGCCCGATCGTCTGTACGGCCGTAGATTCCCGAGGCTGCTTGCAATTCCCAAACATTATATTGAGAGTTGAAAGTCCAAATTTCAGCCGAGGCGACATCGAGATTCCGCACCATTGCCTCGCAGCAGGGAAGCAGGATATCTTGAGGGTGTTTGGTGAGGGCAATACCAACATCGGCTACCATTGCTGTGAGGCGAGAAGCTTGGGCTTTTTCTGCTTCCAACCGTTTGCGATCGGTGATATCTTCCACCAAAGAAAGCACGGTAAAAGTCTCGCCGCTGCGAATAATCGAGTTGAACCAGCGACACCAAATTACCTGTCCGCTTTTAGTATAGTTGCGGTTAATTGAAGTATTGCCGTTGCCGGTGGCTAGTTCGAGTTCGATCGCGCTTACAGCCTCTCTATCTTCGTCGCAAACCAAATCTAAATCGCCGAACTGCTTGCCCATCATATCATCGGATGTCCAGCCAAAGATTTCCTCGGCGCGTTTAGACCACTCAACTATCCGAAAATCTTCATCCCAGCCCACCATTGCCAGGGGAGTGTTAGCTGCATTCAACCACAGTAAATGGTTCGATCGGCGCAACTGTTGAGTTTTCTGCTGCTGCCAGCGGTAGTGCCTGGTGATATCTCTACCGACGCCCAAAACCCGCATCTGGTTGCTAGAGGCATCCACCGCTGGCGTGTAAGCAGTTTCGTAAATTTTAATCCCGCCGTTTGCCGACGTAACCTCATGAATTGCCAGCCTTTTTTCCCCGCTTATAAATACTTGTTGCAGGCAGGAATCAACCTGCAAGATTATATTTTTAAGAGCAGCATTATTGGGATATAATTTTAATAATTCCTGATTAGTTTTGTTGACTATTTCAGCAGGATCTAATCCCATCCAAGCAGCAGCAACAGGATTGATTGATAGGTACTTTTGCTGTCGATCGCACTCTAGGAAAGCATCAACAGAGTTAGAGAAAAAAGACTGAAACGAGTTGATAACTTCCTGCATGGGTATTTTTTCATGAGAAAAGCTTAGAAGTGTGGAAACCTCGTGTCTTTAGGCTCATACGTTGCACCATTTTCAATAAGTTTTTATGGGCGGGAGCTCCTGCCCACCCCACATGAATTTAACTCTTCGCTTCACAGGCCGGAAAGCCTGTTCTTAAGAATGGTGCAAGATGTGAGTAGACTAGGCGAGGAAACACACATCAGGCAGTTTTAACCGCCTTGAATATTAATTATTGTTACAGGGGGACTACTTGGTCGCTTAATACTTTTGTGATCTACTTTCCACGGGACAATTACCGTTTCAAACATTTCACCCGCGATCGCATAGCAGCTTGCACTTACACCCATATTTTTGATAACGTCATCAGTTAAGACGATATGTGGTCAACTCTCTCTTTTGATTAGGGCAGGAAGCCCCATCTCTTCAGAGCGGGGTGCTGACTTGCAAGTTAATCTGTAAAATTTTCCTAAAGCTTAGTTTAACCCACTCAATTCTTTTTGCGCACTTTACTGCTGCGTTTCCTAGTGCAATTTTCGGCACAGTTCCCTATAATACAAAAATTTTCAATAAATAGTATTTTTGGAAATATAGCTTAATTAGAGCATCTGCTCTTTTTTTAAACCAGACCCAGCAGATACAAAACGGAGATGGGGAGAAGGGGAGACGGGGAGAGGTTAATCGATAACCTTCGAGAAAAATGCTTGAGAAATGCGGGATAGCTTAGCGATTGCCCATTTGCAATTCCCCATTCGGTAATCTGAAAGCGGTTTTGCAGTACGCTCCGCAAAGAACGCAAGCCGTGCAAAGCCATGTAACATAAAGATTGCGATATTTTTATATGTAACATGGAACTATTAGATACCTTGATTGTGGGTGCGGGTATTAGCGGTTTGAGTTTGGCGCACGCACTTCACAAGGAAGCAACGAGTGCATCCTCGCTGAAGATTTTAGTCGCTGAGAGTCAGGGACGTGTGGGCGGGAACATCACAACTGTGACAGCGGGGGGGTTTCTCTGGGAGGAGGGCCCGAACAGTTTTTCGCCGACTGCGGAATTGATGAAGTTGGCTGTGGATGTGGGATTGAAGCAGGAGTTGATTTTTGCCGACCACAAATTGCCTCGTTTTGTTTATTGGGAAAATAAGCTGCAACCGGTGCCGATGACTCCACCGGCGATGATTCAGTCTCAGTTGCTGAGTTTTCCGGGGAAACTGCGGGCGCTGTTCGGGGCTTTGGGGTTTGTCGCGCCGGCAATGGGCGATCGACTTTCGCAGCAGGGTGACGAGGAAACTGTTTCTCAATTTTTCCGCCGTCATCTGGGGACGGAGGTGATGCAGCGGTTGGTGGAACCTTTTGTTTCTGGGGTTTATGCCGGAGATCCGCAACAACTTAGCGCGGCGGCGGCTTTTGGGCGGGTAACGAAGATGGCTGATGTGGGTGGCGGGCTGGTGGCGGGGGCGCTGCTTTCTGCTAGGAAAAGACCGAAGAAAATGCCCGCAGACCCGAATGTGCCTAAGACTAAGCCGGGGGAGTTGGGTTCGTTTAAACAGGGGTTGAAGGCTCTGCCAGAGGCGATCGCTGCTCAATTGGCCGATCGACTGAAACTCAACTGGCAATTGACTCGCCTCCAGCGTACAGAACGCCAAACTTACATTGCTGAATTTTCCACGCCCGATGGGCCCCAACAAGTTGAGGCGCGCACCGTGGTTTTGACAACGCCGGCTTACGTTACAGCCGATTTGTTGCAGCCTCTGCAACCGGAACTTAGCAGCGCTTTACAAGCTTTTACTTATCCTACGGTTGCCTCCGTTGTCCTAGCATACCCGCAGTCGGATGTCAAGGGTAAATTAGTAGGTTTTGGAAATTTAATTCCGAGGGGGCAGGGAATTCGCACTCTCGGAACGATTTGGACATCGAGTTTATTTGCCGATCGTGCGCCTGCTGGTTGGCAAACTCTCACGAGTTACATCGGCGGGGCAACAGACTCGGAAATTGGCAATCTCGACTCAGAACAAATCGTTCGAGAGGTGCACCGAGATTTGTCTCGCATTTTGCTGAAACCAGATGTGCCACAGCCAAAAGTTTTAACGGTGAAGCTGTGGAAACGGGCAATTCCTCAGTACAATCTGGGGCATTTCGATCGCCTGCAACAAATCGATCGGGGCTTAAAATCCTTGCCTGGGGTTTATTTGTGCAGCAACTACTTTGGCGGCGTGGCTTTGGGAGATTGCGTGCGCAGGAGTTTTGAGCGTGCGCTAGAAGTGCGCGAGTATTTGCAGAACCAGGAATCAGATACTTGATCGATCTGAATTATTGCGTGGGGAGGGCGGGTTTACAAATATCGAGTATGTTAATCAGAGATATTCGTGAACCCGCCCCTATACAGCCTTCTGCCTTGTGTTCCGGCGGACGTTTGGCGAATGCTACTAGGTTGTTGGCTCAAACTTGTAACCCACCCCCCGGACGGTTTGAATCATCGATATTTGAGTGGCATCTGGTTCAATTTTGCGGCGAATTTGACCGATATGAACATCCACCACGCGATCGGCTCCTACATACTCGTAGTCCCACACTTCATGCAGCAATTCCGATCGCCTCCACACGCGACCGGGTTTGCTGGCCAAACAGTACAACAGGTCGAATTCTAAAGCAGTCAAAGCAACTATCTGACTGCCGATAATTACCTCGCGGCGAACCGGATCTATTAGTAGCTCTCCAAAGGTAAGACTTTGTTGTTCGGCGGGAGTAACAATGCGCTTGCGCTTTAAAATTGCTGCCACGCGAGCTCCAATCTCTACAAGACTAAAAGGTTTAGTAATGTAGTCGTCAGCACCTTCGGCAAACCCTTTCATTTTGTCAGCTTCATCGGTTCGGCTGGTCAGCATCAACACAAACACGCCCGTGCGTCTTTGCATTTCTTGACACAGTTTGTAGCCAGTAGTATCGGGTAAATTTACATCTAGAACTACTAAGTCAGGATTGAGTTGCTCAAATAATTCCAGACCAGTCTGACCGTCCTCGCCAGACTCCACTTGATAACCTTGCTGGCTCAAAAAACGCTGAATTAAATTTCGGATTGCCGGGTCGTCATCAACCACAAGGATTTTTACAGGGGCCATGACCACAAGTTTGCTTGAAGAATTTGGCAAGAATATTCAGCCATAATAATAGAAAACTGGATACAAATCTCGAAAAAATTGAGCTTTTAATAGTTATAGCCATATTTATAACCTACGCAAGATTTCAGGCAATAAATCTCCGGGAACTTTGGATAAGGCTAAATTTTGGCCGGGCAGCCCACATTCACTATAGAAAGCTCTAATCGTTTTGACAATATAGCTCAATGCTGTTTGCCGGGAATCAGCAGCTTGGGAGTTTGCTGGGGCTTGCAGGTTGAGTTTATCCCCATATGTTAACCCTTTGTCCTTGAGATGTTGTCCCCATTCGGCGCACACTTGCAACTGGTGGTGCAGGGCTGCTTCTAAATGGCTTGTCTGTGCGGCTTTGTTGAGGGCGAAATCTGGGTCTGTGGCTAGTTGATAGTGGGCTAGCCCGAGATTGTTGCGGGCGGCCAAGGTGTCAAAGGTGAGTTGCGTTCGATCGATCTCTGCGGCGATATCCAGGGCGGCTTCGTAGGCGGTAATTGCCTGCTGCAAAGATTCCGTCCGCGCCTGTTTTTGCTGAAACTGGTTCGCCAAATGCCAATAAGCGGTACCGAGATTATTGTAGGTGGCGGCGGCTGCTGCGGGTACTAATTCTCGGGTGCGGTATTTCAATGCTTCGCGGTAGGCCTCAATCGCCGTGACTAGCAGGGGTTCTGAGGGTTCGTGCTGGGCGAGGTTCCAGTAGGCGGTACCGAGGTTGTTTTGCACTCCGGCATAGTTGAGGGGTTCTCGTTGGGGACTGTAGCAGGAAAGGGCTTGGGTGTAAGCTACGATCGCGCTTTTGAGGTAGACGATCGGCTGACCATCTTGGGCTAAATTCCAGTATGCTGTCGCCAAATTATTCTGAGCAGCAGCGTACTGCTGGGGTTCCACGGCGGGGTCTAGATCCTGCAGCGCTTGTTGGTAAGCTGCAACTGCTTGCTGCAAATTCTCTGTCTTGTCTCGATAGCGGGCTAAATCTGCCGAGGCGATTCCCAAATTTTTGTTTAATCTAACGCGGGTTTGGGGTGCGCTCTCGGCATCTGTTCGCCTCAAACCTTCAAGGTAGAGGGCGATGCTGCGTTCGAGGCAGGATACCGGATCTGAGGCGTTATGCTGCGTGCGATCGCGCGACAGCATCCAGTAGAGAGTGCCGAGATCGTTGAGCAGATCGGAAATTGGCGGTAGGCTGTAGGACTGTTGGGCGTACTGAGTTAAATTTTGTGTCAATTGGGCAATCAGCCGGGCGCATTCTTCGGTTGGTGGTTGATTTTGCTGCGAGTTGGCGTCAAGTTCGAGGTACGCAATCACTTGTTCGATCGCGCCAATGGCGATTGTCACGTTTTGCTCTGAAGCGTCTCCGCCCAGAATGCGATCGCGGTAGTAATTCCCCAAACTGTGATAAGCCAAAGCCAATGCTTCGCAACAACACTGATGTTCTTGCAGCAGTTCGATGTATTGCAGGGTTTGCAGCGGCAGAAAATTGTCCTCCGATGCGGCATTATTTTCTGCTTCCAACTCCTGCGAGGTCGCTGCTAGCACCAAATCTGCCAGTTCGACGGATTTAGAATCTGGCGCTGGGGATGGGGAATCGGGAATTGGGGATGGGGAATCGGGAGTTGGGGATCGGGAATCGGGAATTGGGGATTGTCCGGACAGAAAAGATATTACAAGTTTGTCGCCGGAGTCTCCGTTGTCCTGACAGTTTCTCAAATCTTTGGAGTGCCCGAAGTCTCCCTTAGCTGGAGTTGGTTCGCCTTCAAACTCAAATACTCCGGTTCGCCAGTGCCAAAATTCTGGGGCCGACTGCTCGATCGAACTCAGCCAAGGGCGCGACACCCACAGCAACAGAGTAGACTCGCACAATTGCAGGTGTGCTTCGATGTCCCTCAAATAGCTCAGGAACGACCACTGCACGGATGCTGAGTGCCTGGTCAGGTGTTCTGCCCCGATAATTTGGAATCCCGGCAAACGGCTGTAGCTGCCCCTGTTTTGGGGCGGTGGGTGTTGGGTCAGCCACGCGGCGATCGAAGCCCAAGGATTTGGATCGCTCAAGTCGAGTTCCAAACTGACAAATCGGGGGTAGTCGATCGGGGAGCGAGGATTGGAGCCTGCGCTCTCTGCAAGTAATTCTGCCTGCAAGCGGGCTGCCAGACAGTCCCGCAAGCACAAGTCGTCGCAGGCGGCAATAAAAATTTGACGGCGTAAATTGAGGTCGATCGCCTGTTTCAAGCGTTGGTAGATCAGCTTGTTGGAGCTAGAAACTTTTTGGGAAGGAATAGACATCAGAGTCTGGCGATTTTAGATTTTAGATTTTAGATTTTGGATTTTGGATTGTAGATTGTAGATTGTAGATTGTAGATTGTAGAGTTGAGAGTTGAAATCTCGATCGCTCATAACTCGCAACTAAGCCCCGAAGGCAGTCAATCGCACCGGTGATGACCAAAGGATTGTAGATTTTCAATTGGCAATTTTATATTGGTGGCGCACCCGTCGGATTAATTGCAACCTAAGTCCCCGATCCCGACGGCAGAGAGGAAAAAACCAAAATTCTGCTTGTGTTATTTAGCTTTCCAGCTCGCTTGGCACGCTTCAGGATTGTTGCAACTACCTGCTTTGTATTGAAACACAAAAACCATGTTTCCATTGGTTGGAAAACATGGTTTGCTGAAGGATTATTTAAAATTGCGATTTGATGAAGCAGCTTTGAGTGCAGCCCTGTTTTTAGACGGAAGCAGCCACAAACACCAAACCGGCCACTAACAGCGATCCTGCAATACCCATGATGATATAGTTCCGTTGCTGATTTTTGTTGGGAGGTACGGCTTCATACACCTTCGGCTCTTTAGCAAAGTTGTTCAGGCGTCCATCGTCATCTTTGATGTAAGGCATCAGTCACAATCCTTAATATTTTTGATGTTTACAACTGTACCAAAAAAGCGCCCAGGAAAATTCGGCCATTTATTTGGATGTGACAGTGCCTGTTTGGGGAGAAGAGGCGATCGCGTAATCTTTGACCGGCATTCTGCCTGCTAAGTACGCTATCCGGCCCGCTTCTGCTGCCATTCCCATTGCTTTTGCCATTGCCGGGGAATTTTGGGCATTGGCAATCGCGGAATTAATCAAAAGTGCATCGGCTCCCATTTCCATTGCTTGAGCCGCTTCGCTGGGCGTTCCGATCCCCGCATCGACAACCACAGGAACCTTTACCGTCTCAATAATTATTTGAATGTTGGCGGCATTGTTGATCCCTTGTCCCGAACCGATGGGCGAACCTAAAGGCATGACTGTCGCACAACCGACTTCTTCGAGGCGTTTTGCCAGCAAGGGATCGGCATTGATGTAAGGCAAAACGGCAAAACCTTCTTTAACTAATTGTTCTGCGGCTTCCAAAGTGCCGATCGGATCTGGCAGCAAATATTTAGCATCGGGAATCACTTCTAATTTGACAAAATTATTGTCTTCTTGCCCTAAAAGTTTCGCCATTTCCCGGCCTAAACGAGCTACTCTAATCGCCTCATCCGCAGTTTGACAACCGGCAGTATTTGGCAGCATCCAAATTTTAGTCCAATCGAGAGCCTCTGCCAATCCTTCATGGCCCGGAGCATTTGTTTGCACTCGCCGCACCGCCACGGTAACAATTTCGCACCTGCTAGCGTTGACACTTTGCTGCATTTCTGCAATGCTGCGATATTTTCCCGTCCCCGTCATCAAGCGAGAATGAAAAGTTTTGCCTGCAATAACCAGAGGTTTATCCAAAGATGGAGTGGCTGTGTCTACTGGATAGCCAAAAATACTGTACTCAAGTGCCTCTTCCCACTGTGTTCTGCCACCCATCATCTCTTCAAGCTTCCAACCTTCTTCTATTGTGAGATCGTCGTGGCTAACAGCATATAAAATTTGCCCTACAGTAATTAATTTAGCATCTCGCGGCATATTGTTCTGCAATCCCCGCGCTACAATCTCTTTAAATTCGCTGAAATGATCTTCCATTGTTCCACTCTTCCCTTGTGATGATTTGAATTTGTTCGCTATTAACAACAAAAAAAAATTTTTGAATTTGCTTTTCGGTATCCCAAAACAGAGCTTGTTTGATGCCAGCGTTGATTTTACCGACATCATAATTTTCTCGATTGATGTGAAAAACAACGGCTGATGCACCTTGCTTTTTGGATCTACTGATGCCTTCTTGCACTCGGTCTCTGATGTTTTGAGTCTGTTCAGTCAACTCCTTAAATTCGCAAATCTCACCGTCAATCTCAGCGTCTGGTGTTCTCACACCTTCTGCTGCTTGCTCGCTCAACATTCTAACTCTCTTCCCTATTTTAGCCAAAACTTCAGCTAGAAAGATTTCCGAATTATTAAGATTGTGTTGTTGGTGAATTAGCACAAATCCGCCAGCTATCTCATCAAAATAATATCGCCGATATTCTGGTTCTGCATTTTCGTAGATGGCTCTGCTTGTCTCGATATATTCTGAATTCACCGTTATTATACTGTTGATAGGCTCCGAGCGGGTAGAGTTAAAGGTATGAAAGCAACTGTCGAGCAACTGGCTAAAATTGGAATATTTGCCAGCTTAAACCGAACTGAATTAGAGCGATTGCAAGAACATACAGCAATTCGGACGTACCGGCAGGGAGAAGTTGTGATGTATGAGGGCGATCGCATCCCCGAAAAATTATACACTCTTTTGAGCGGTTCTCTGCGGGTTGCAAAAACAGCGGCGGCGGGCAAAGAAACAATTCTCCGCACTTTATTTCAGGGAGATATTTTTGCCGCACCTGCTTTGTTAGGCAACGGCATTGCCCCCGCAACGGTGACGGCAGAAACTGATGTGCAAGTTCTTACCACAGAACGGGAAGTTTTGCTAGCAGCTATTCGGGAAAATCCCGAGATTGCTTTGCGAATATTGGCGGTTTTCAACCAGCGGTTGCAGCAACTGCACGAAACTGTGCACGGGTTGGTGTCGGAAAGGGCGATCGTGCGGCTGGCCCGATTTATTCATTACTTTGCCGTCGAGCAAGGTACGAAGATTGCTAATAATAGTGTATGTTTAGAAAAACGTTTTCCCTACTATCAAATTGCTCGCAGTATTGGAATTACCTACGAAGAATGCGTGCGGTTGTTTAAGAAAGTCAAGCCGTTTGTATCCTACAGTCGAGGCGGTAAAATTATTGTATTGGATTGGGAAAAATTGGAGAATCTCGCCTCGGGAGAAGAAATAGACTAAATGTTAAAATGCCAATTTTTGTAGGCGGCTTTCACAAAGAATACTTGATTGCAACTCACTATCTATATAAACCCGCCCCGCACAACCTGTGAATCGGGGCGGGTTTATGAGATTATTGATTTTAGGCAGTTATGGTTGGTAAAACCCGCCCCTACAGCAATATTTAGGGAATTAATTGACTTCAGAAAGTGTCAAAATAAACGCCAAATTTTCTTCAGCTTTCAAAGCGTGGAGTGCTTGACCTGGCATGAAGGCAAATACCCCCGGTTCCAAAACAATATCCTTTCCTTCCCAAGTCAAAATACCCTTTCCTTCGATGACATTAACCGTGGCATTTCGTGCCGAAGTGTGTTCCGAAATTTCCGTTCCTACGGTCATACAAAATAAACTGTACTGACACTTATTGTCTTTGACTAAAATTTTGCTCAACACTCCGGCGGCGGGATATTCAATTGTGTCTCGGAGTTGGATTGCTGAAGATTGTAGCTGTAAAAGAGTAGTAGTCATAGTTTTTGACAATCAATTAATTTGATCCAAAGCCCCCGGATTTATCAGTGGCTTCGCTATCTTCAATCGAAAATCGAAAATCGAAAATCGAAAATCGATTGACTCGGTTAAGATTGCTTTTTGGCAGAGATAATGATGTAGCCTAGATCTGGTTGATAATGCTGGAAAACTCGACGCATTGCTAAGATACGATCGCGAATCTGCGATCGGCTTAATATATTCCACAAAATCCGCACAGTACCCACAAACCCTTCATCTTGCAGCATTCGCGGCAAGTTGAGGAGCCCCATCGCCCCGGTTTGACACTTTTCTACTTGCAAACCCGCGTTTTGGTAAACAGCAATCCAGCCAGACTCCGACAAAGGCGTTGAATTAACCCGAATCACTTCTGATAAAGCTTTGTGAATTTCAGATTCTCGGTTTCTAGCTAAAAGTTCGTGAGAGAGAAACTTGCCGCCTGGTTTTAAACGATCGCAAATTCCCGATACAATTTTAGCTTTCCCTGACGGCGACTGCATTGTCAGGATAGCTTCAGCCAACACCCAATCAAACTGTTGGGAAATCCGATCCAAGTGAAAAATATCTCCTTCCACAATTTCCACTCGATCGCTCAAACCGGCTGCTGCAACATTAGCACGAGCGCGGGCCACACTGTCGGGATTTTTCTCAACTCCCACTACTTTTACGCCAAAACGTTCAACAAGGGCGATCGAACTATATCCAAAACTAGCAGCCAACTCCAAAACAGTCTCCCCAGGCTGAAAATCCGCCCATTTAAATAACTGTTTTGTAGCAAGTTTCCCCCCCGGCCTCAGCATTCTCTTACCCGCCGCGGCCAGAACTCCATGTCCGGGTGCAGTCTTAAAATTGAGAGCAGTATTGGTCATTAAATTGACCTCCTATTTAACCTTACTCTCAGTTTGCCAAATTCTTCCAAATCTTTCTATGATCTAGCTCATATTCAAATTATCGTAGGGTGCGTCAGCCTCGTGATTTTTGAGAATTATCCCAAAGATTTAGAAATGCTGACGCACCCTACAATAGCGCGATTTATATTATCGTAGGGTGAGTCAGCCTCCTAAATTTTTGCAGTTATCCCAAAGATTTAGAAATGCTGATGCACTCTACAATATCGGGAACGGCCCGCAGCAATCAAGTGAAGGCAGAAGGTCCCATACGCAAAGCTCGTACCTCCTCGCGGTTATACGCAAAAACCTCCTGCCGCTCCTCATACGTCCATTGGCTGTAATGAACAATTTTTTCCAGAATAAAATCTATAGACCTTCCTGCAAAAGCATCTTCTAAAATTTGCTCTAAACCTGTTTCAGCAAAAGCAGCTAATAAAATAGTAGCTTTTAAGTTGCGTTTAATTGTAGCTTCGTAAGTAATAAGTTTTACGAAATCTCGAATGCTAAGAGTTTTGGTCAAAAAAGAACCTCTTTTATCATCACCTTGGTCAATAATATCCACCCAAAGTAGTTCTCCAGAAAAACCCATGCTGCGTAAGGATTTCAGCGTGTCAGTTCCCCGTTTGGTTCGCTCGAAAAAGAAGCTATCTGAATATCCCAAAGTAGCTCCTATATTCTCAACACCCAGGCGCTTCTCACGACTTAGAAGCATATAAGCATCTAAAACAGATTCACCAAGATTTACTTCGCAGTTAACAGCCTTGGTGACATCATTTTCAAAATCCTCTGCCATAGCAATCTATTTGTTGAAAGTTAACTATAAGACTGCATACATTATACCTTCTCAATAGTCCGGACTGTTTTTTAACGCCCTGTAAGCCTTACTTGGCTTGTCCTACCATTTATTTTTAACGCATTTTTTGAAACTTAGCGCTGGACTTAAATGAAATAAAAAATAGTCCACCATACAGTCCGTGTGGGTTTCGGCTACTCAACCTCTGCCTAAAACTGTCGGAAGTATTGCCAATACTTCCGACAGTTTTAGATTTTTCAAGCGTTCGCTAAACACCAGTCATAATTTTAGTAGAACTTGTTTCTGTTAATTCTGCCAACGAATTAGCTGCCAGTGCGCGGAACATCCCAAAGCCACCAAACCCCGCACCCCATACTAACCGCATGAGTAAAAGATTCGGTACTTCTGGCAGAGACTTGATGAAACCCGATATACCAAAGCGTACCAATCCGGCTGATCTAGCGATGCCTTGCCAGAGATAGCACGTCATAAGTGAAAAAATCAGGAGGGATTATCCCTACAAACACCCTATTAAGAAACAATTTTCTCATTCCGATCTTGAAAATATTGCCGCAATACAGAAACAGGCAGCTCATTCAATTGACCCGCTCGCACAAACTCAGCATAAGTATCGGCCTCTATTGCCTGCAAATCCCCTTCGAGTTTGTCGATAGTCATCTGCCGCAGTTCAGGAGATCGATCGTACATTTGGTTGATTTCTGCTTGCAGCAAGTTTAATTTTTCTTGAAGCTGACTCACGAGATGATTGGAAAACTCAGGCTCGATTTTACGATCGCCCGATACTTCAGATAGATACTTGAGAACCCGATTGAGAGCAACACGTTGGGCGATCGCCTCCAGATACTGCTGGCGCAACTCCTGGTTGCTCAACAACCCCAATTTTTCCAGCAGCGCCTTGGTGGTTAAACCTTGTACTAGCAGCGTAAATAAAACTACCCCAAACACGATCACAATAATTTCTGGTCGATCGGGCAGAACATGGGGTACGCTCAAAGCTAAAGCAATCGATACAGAACCCCGTAATCCTCCCCACCAAATTACAGTTTGATCGGACAATGAAATTTCAGAGTTTCCTAACCAATTGCTCAACCATCCTAAACCAAAAATAGCGAGCGCTCGCGTCACAAACATCGCCACTACAGTTATGCTAATCACTCCTAAATTCGTTCCCAAATCAGCAAACCTCATCTGATCGCCAATCAGCAGGAACACATTGGTAACAAGTTAAGCCTGTATGGCAGTTGTCAAGGGGATTTCAGAAGAAGTATCAAAGAAATATTGGTTCTGG
>NZ_JAUBRK010000084.1:0-28043 GCF_036701825.1 Microcoleus sp. MOSTC5
CAATTATGAGTTAGCTCTAGGGGATGAAATTTAAAACCTCTAATTATAACATAAATCTTTTTTGCAAGAGGTCTAATATATTTTTTCAGTATATTGTTATATATAAAAAAGTATTTGACATATAGCAATAACTTTTTTATAGTGAAATTAATAGTTATAAATTTCGGCAGAAACTACGCATTTAACTATTGCTTAATGAGGATTTTTAATGATTTCACAAGTAATTCGACGAGTTGCAGTTGTGGGAGGAACCCACGGAAACGAGTTGACTGGGGTTTATCTGATTAATAAGTTTCAACAATTCCCAGACTTACTGAAACGATCGAGCTTTGAGGTGGTTACTCTATTAGCTAATCCTCAAGCGGTAAAGTCCAATCGGCGTTATGTCGATCGCGATTTGAACCGTTGCTTTGCCGAGGAAGATTTGTCTAACCCAGATTTGATGGGTTACGAGAACAGACGTGCTAAGGAAATCTCCGCCCAACTATGTCCGAAAGACGAACACGGGGCTGATGCGATCGTTGACCTTCACAGCACAACGGCCAACATGGGGCTGACAATTTTACCATCGAGCAAACATCCATTCTATTTGCAATTATTAGCTTATTTGAGTGAGCTCGATCCGTCAGTGCGAGTTTGTTTCGGAGAGCATTCTGGTCAAAATGCCCCAATGCTTCGATCGCTCTCTGCTTTCGGTTGCACCATAGAAGTTGGGCCGATCGCCCAGGGAGTCATTAACGCCCGTCAGCTTCAGCAAACCGAAATGCTGGTTCACGCCATTCTGGATTATCTCGACGCACAAAATCGGGGAAAACCGCTTCCTACACCATCACATTTAACTGTATATCAGGCGATCGGCTCAATAGACTATCCCAGAAATTCAGTAGGTGAACTGCAAGCTGCGATCCATCCCCAACTTCAGTTCAAAGACTATGAACCCTTACATCCCGGTGAACCGATGTTTCTCACATTTACGGGAGAATCACTCCCCTATCAAGGAGAATCTACTGTTTTCCCTGTATTCATTAACGAAGCTGCCTATTACGAAAAACACATAGCGATGGTTTTGACGCAAAAACAACAGCTTCAGCTTGAAACGGCATAACTTGCCGAAAAATATGACTTTTATGAAATTAGGGTTATGACTTTTATGAACTCAAGCAATGAATTTATGAATTGACTTATCATCTCGCATCGGGAATAATCTTAATTAATTTAAAATCAAGCATTGTCTCCCCTAAACACAAGTGAATCTCAAATTATCAGGAGTGAATTTATGGAAAGTACGCTCGGTATATTTGCAATCGATCGCGAACAGCAGCTCACAGCAGCATTAACAACCTTTGGTAACAGCGGTCAGCTTAACTTTTTCACTGCATCCAGTCAATTTAACGGTAGCGTCCCTAGCAACGGCTTTGACACTGATAATTTGAAAGTGATCGGCAGCACCGAACAACAACAAATAGCAAATTTTATAGTATCTCAAAATAGCGAGGTTTTCAGTTACTCAGGCAGCGCTCCAGCCGCTAGCGGTACATCTGCTGCTCAACAAAAATCGAACTCAGATGCGATCGCTGTCGGCAGAGATCCCCTCACAGGAACGAGAACGGCTAATCAGTTGAATTTATCAGACCCAGATAACTCCTTAGCCACTGCACGCAATATTGGTGTTGCTGATAACAATCGCCTCACATTCAATGATTTTGTCGGAGTTGACGATAACGAGGATTATTATCGATTTACTATTAACAACAATAGCGATGTAAGCTTGCGTATCGATGTTTTGAATGGAGCAGGAATCGAGTTGATTCAAGATAAGAATCGCAACGGCGAGGCTGATTATGATGAACTTCTTGACAGCGATTATGCCTCACCCGGTGCATCCGGCGAGATAAATTTCTTCAACCTGACTCCTGGAGATTACTATGTCGCAGTTTATAGTTACTTTGACTATAAGAATTACAACCTGAATCTGGCTGCAACGCCTGGTACTGGTTTTAGCAGCAATTACGGATACGGTTTAGTGGATGCAAATGCAGCAGTAGCCCGCACTTTTAACAGTCCAGTTAAGTTCCCAGAAGTTCCTAATTTGGGCGGGAATGATTTGGCAAGAGACATGGTAAATGCGCCGGAAGTTTGGCAGGGGGGAATTACCGGAAATGGGATTGTTGTAGCTGTCGTCGATACCGGCGTTGACTACACCCATCTCGATTTAGATGCCAATATTTGGCAGAATGCGGATGAGATTCCCAATAACCGAATTGACGACGATCGCAACGGATATATTGATGATATTCGGGGTTGGGATTTTGTGTGGAACGACAACAACCCAATGGATGGGGATTTCGACGGTCACGGGACTCACGTAGCAGGTGCGATCGCGGCCGAACGAAATGATTTTGGCATAACTGGAGTTGCCTACAATGCAAAGATTATGCCTGTGAGAGTTTTGCCGGAATTTGGCTCTGGGAACTTCAATAATTTTGCTGCGGGAATTCGCTATGCTGCTGATAATGGAGCTAATGTAATTAATTTTAGTATTGGTGGCTGGTCGCCTAGCATCGAGGTTAATGAGGCAATTCAGTACGCAACTAACAAAGGAGTTGTTGTCGTCATGTCAGCAGGAAATGATGGTTTTTCTGAACCAGACTATCCAGCTAGATATGCCGATCGCTTCGGAATTGCTGTCGGAGGAATCGATCGAAATGGCCGAGTGGCTGACTTCTCTAACTATGCAGGTTCTAAACCTTTGGATTACGTAGTCGCACCTGGAGTAGATATCCTTTCTACAACTCCCGATAACACCTACAAAACCTACAGCGGCACATCGATGGCAGCTCCTCACGTAGCGGGTGTAGCGGCTTTAGTTTTGAATGCAAATCCGACTCTAACTCCGGCTCAGGTTGAGCAAATTTTGACTTCAACAGCCAATTCAAATGCGATAATAGCCTAGAAAGAACAGGCAGCAACTATTCAGAAATATTAGTCGATCGCCCTACAAGCGCGCGAATCTGTTTTGTCTGAAGCTTCGGGCGAGTGAACACTCGTCAATTTACCAAATTTGCAATTTTAGTGTAAGGACTTATGACCCTTAATCGCGTCTCTGTAGACTCAGCAGGCAATCAGGCGAACGGCTTCTCCAACAATTCCTCCATCTCAGCCGATGGGCGGTTTGTAGCATTTCAATCTAATGCCTTCAACCTCGTGCCCGGGGATACTAACGGTAGCAGCGACATCTTCGTGCGGGACACGCTCACCAATACCACCACCCGCGTCTCTGTAGACTCAGCAGGCAATCCGGGGAACAGCTCCTCCTTCTCTCCCTCCGTCTCAGCCGACGGGCGGTTTGTAGTATTTCAATCTAATGCCTCCAACCTCGTGCCGGGGGATACTAACAATCTCTATGACATCTTCGTGCGGGACTTGTCAACCAATACAACTACCCGCGTCTCTGTAGACTCAGCAGGCAATCCGGGGAACGGTAGCGTCACCTATTCCTCCATCTCAGGCGACGGAAGGTTTGTAGCGTTTGAATCTAATGCCACCAACTTCGTGCCGGGGGATACTAACAATCAACCGGACATCTTCGTGCGGGACTTGTCAACCAACACCACCACCCGCGTCTCTGTAGACTCAGCAGGCAATCAGACAAACGACTTCTCCCTATTCCCCTCCATCTCAGGCGACGGGCGGTTTGTGGCGTTTACTTCTTATGCAACCAATCTCGTGCCGGGGAATACTAACAATGCTGGCGACATCTTCGTGCGGGACTTGTCAACCAACACCACCATCCGCGTCTCTGTAGACTCAGCAGGCAATCCGGGGAACAGCAGATCCGCCTATCCCTCCATCTCAGGCGACGGGCGGTTTGTGGTGTTTAACTCTGATGCCTCCAACCTCGTGCCGGGAGACACGAACAATGCTCAGGATGTCTTCGTGCGCGACTTGTTAACCAATACCACCACCCGCGTCTCTGTAGACTCAGCAGGCAATCAGGGGGACAAAACCTCCTTCGCTGCTCCCTCCATCTCAGCCGACGGGCGGTTTGTGGCGTTTAACTCTGATGCTTCCAACCTGGTGCCGGGGGATACTAACAATCAAACCGACATCTTCGTGCGGGACTTGTTAACCAATACCACCACCCGCGTCTCTGTAGACTCAGCAGGCAATCAGGGGAACAGCTTCTCCGCCGGCATCTCCGCCATCCCGGCGAACGGACCGAAAGTCTCGGCGAACGGACAGAAAGTGTCGTTTGAATCTGATGCCTCCAACCTCGTGCCGGGGGATACCAACAATACCACCGACATCTTTGTTTCTGACATCGGCAGCACTTCAGGCGGCATCAATAACCCTCCAAACCTCATCAACGGCACTCCCGGCAACGACAACCTGACAGGCACTCCCGGCAGCGACACCATCAACGGTTTGGCAGGCGATGACGTGCTGACTGGTTTGCGGGGCAACGATATCATCAATGGTGGCGATGGCAGCGATAACCTGTCTGGGGGAAAAGGTTTTGACACCCTCAACGGCGGTATGGGAAACGATAATCTTGGCGGTGGCGCGGGCAACGATGTATTTGTTTTAGGTGCCCGATTGGGAGTTGATACCATCTCTGATTTCGGCAACTCTCAAGATACCGTGCAATTAATCAACGGCTTGACCTTCGGACAGCTATCAATTTCTCCTGGAACTAACGGCACATTAATTAGACTAGCCAGCAGCGGTGAAGTTTTAGCTTCTTTGACAGGCGTTGCTCCCAATTTCATCGGCCCTGAAGATTTCGTCTCTGTTTAAATATTTGTCGATTCTCAATTGCCTGCTGTAGAAACACAGCAATGCTTTGTCCTTTCACCGAATATCTCACCTTTACTCAAAGAACACGATCGCGACTTACGCACTCCGACAGAGAAACCGGGTTTTTTACCGAATCTGCAGGTCACAACGCAGTATTTTCGTAAAAAACCCGGTTTCTGAACCCCCGTGCACAAGCCCTAGCAAAAAATGGTTTGACGCGCAATATACTGTTGTTAGATTTTAGTTATTAATTATGGCAAATTACAGAACTGTATTGTTGTTCAATAGTCTAACTTTAGTGCTAGTTGGGCTAGTGACGGCGTGTCTGAGTTTGTTCGGTTCTTCAGTAAAAGGGTTGTTTTTGCCGCCTTGCTCTGCCACGTATCCGGGTGCAGGTTTCTTTTTTTTGGCGTTTCAAATGTTATTTTATTTATCGGTAATGGTGTGCGCTTTTACCTTTGGATTGCTGAGAATTATTCAACCAGAGCGCCCAGAAAATCGATTTATTTTATATTCGGCACTGTTTGCAGGTTGCTTTCTGTTCAATGAAGTTTTTCGCACCCACGTTCATCTGGGACGTGCGGGTTTCCCGAAAGTGACAATTGTCATATTTTACGCCTGGGTGGCAATTGCATACGGATTAGCTTTTAGGAAAGAAATTCGCTCGACTCCCTATGCTTTACTGCTGAGTGGCGTTGGTTTGTTATTTGTTGCCTTTTTTGCAGAAGCGCTGCCTTTAAAAAACGAGATTGTTTCGAGCTTGCTGGAGGGAATACCGAAGCTGTTGAGCGGGATTAATATAGCACTTTATTTTTGGTTTTTGTGTCAGGGTTTGATAGTGCGATCGCTCAAGTTATCCCAATAAAATCATATTCAAAATACTTGCTTCACTTCCTGCGAACACAAAGACATTTTATTTGTTAGTAATTACGCTCATCAACCCGGTTTCTACGAGAAATAAGAGGTTGATGAGCGAATCACCTATTTACAACTGATTTAGCCTCAAAATAAAAAGTACCGCTGAGCCATTGGCAAAACTGTTGCCGGTTCGCAAGTTAACAATTCCCCATCCGCCCTGACTTCATAAGTTTCTGGATCGACTTCCATTTGTGGCAAATAATCGTTGAGTTTCATGTCTCTTTTGCTAATTTGTCGCGTCCCGGAAACTGCTACAGCGGGCTTTTGCAAACCGAGCTGTGCGGCAATACCTCGATCGCGCGCAGCTTGGGAAACGAACGTCAGACAAGTCGCCCCAATCGCACCGCCAAAACTGCCAAACATCGGCCTCATATGCACCGGTTGCGGCGTGGGAATGCTGGCGTTAGCATCTCCCATCTGCCCGTAGGCGATCGCCCCTCCTTTAATTACCAGTTCCGGCTTCACCCCGAAAAAAGCCGATCGCCACAAACACAAATCTGCCAACTTTCCCTCTTCCACCGAACCGACATACTGACTAATTCCGTGAGTAATCGCCGGATTAATTGTATATTTTGCAATGTACCGCTTTACCCGAAAATTGTCGTTAATCCCCTCTGTTTCCCCCCCTTGGTAAGGGGGGGTTAGGGGGGGTAAATTTCCCCGCTGCACTTTCATTTTATGAGCCGTTTGCCAAGTCCGAATAATCACCTCTCCAACTCTTCCCATCGCCTGCGAGTCAGAAGAAATCATACTAAACGCACCTAAATCGTGCAAAATATCCTCAGCAGCAATAGTTTCCCTTCTAATTCTCGACTCAGCAAAAGCGACATCTTCAGGAATGCCCCGATCTAAATGGTGGCAAACCATCAACATATCTAAATGTTCTTCTAAAGTATTGACTGTGTAAGGGCGAGTCGGGTTAGTTGACGAAGGCAAAACATTAGCTTGACCGCAGACTTTAATAATATCCGGTGCGTGTCCGCCGCCAGCACCTTCGGTGTGGTAAGTGTGAATGGCACGATTTTTAAATGCGGCAATTGTGGCTTCTACAAATCCCGCTTCAT
This sequence comes from Microcoleus sp. MOSTC5, assembly GCF_036701825.1. NCBI lineage: Bacteria > Bacillati > Cyanobacteriota > Cyanophyceae > Oscillatoriales > Microcoleaceae > Microcoleus > Microcoleus sp. MOSTC5. The sequence goes on from NZ_JAUBRK010000084.1 coordinate 6,780, forward strand.
TGAGGGTGTCGGTGTGAATTGCAACTTGCACGTCGTACTCGTCAGCGACACTCAAACAAGTGTCAATTGTTGCTGGCGTAGTTCCCCAATCTTCGTGGAGTTTCAAACCCATTGCACCGGCAAAAACTTGTTCGACTAATCCTTGAGGTTGACTGCTATTTCCTTTACCTAAAAATCCTAGATTTACCGGGAAAGCGTCGGCTGCTTGCAGCATCCTGTACATATGCCAAGGCCCGGGAGTGCAAGTAGTGGCGTTTGTACCCGTTGCAGGGCCAGTGCCGCCGCCGATCATTGTAGTGATGCCGGAGGCGATCGCCACTTCTATTTGTTGCGGACAAATAAAGTGAATGTGACTGTCAATTCCCCCCGCCGTAAGAATCATCCCTTCACCAGCAATGACTTCTGTACCGGGTCCGATAATAATATCTACCCTATCTTGAATGTAAGGATTTCCGGCTTTACCAATTTTGTAAATTTTGCCGTCTTTAATACCGACATCTGCTTTAACAATTCCCCACCAGTCTAATATTAAAGCATTAGTAATTACCGTGTCAACTGCACCGTCCGCATTAGAAATAGGCGACTGTCCCATGCCGTCGCGAATGACTTTGCCGCCGCCAAATTTAACTTCATCCCCGTAGGTTGTGAAGTCTTTTTCAACTTCTATGAATAATTCTGTATCGGCTAATCGGACGCGATCGCCTGTAGTCGGCCCGAAAGTTTCCGCGTAAGCGCGGCGATCCATTCTGTAACTCATGCTCGCTCCTAATATTTTTTTAGTTAGCAGTTGAGATTAACTTTAATTATACTATGTGCCGAGTTACTCAATCTGAAACGAGTTAAAAAAAATGCAATTTTAGGCAACTTTTAAACCTAATAGGCATCAATTCTTCCCGATCTCAAATCGAAAATCGTATGAGGGGGCAAGTTTACTCCAGCATTTTCTTGATTTCCCTTTTCAAAACCTCCACATCCACCGTCATATCCATGCCAATGAAACTCCAATCTTCGGATTCATTGCTGTCCTCAACCATACGGGAGTATTCTAATCCCAATAGCTGGCAAATGTAATAGAAATATGGCGGAGTGTAGCCTCCATAAAAGCATTCCAATACTTTCGTTCCCGGCTGACACCACAGCAAATTTGTAAAACCAGCCCCGTGAGGGCCTACAACCACCGCTGCTTCTGCAAACAGACGAATTTGTTCATCAACAGTGCGCGAGATATCTTCCAAAATTTCAAAATCAAATTCTTTTAAAACCTCGCGCACTTGTACTTCATTTTTAACCTGGCGCCGGCCACTTCTAGACAGATAAAGTTTTCTATAAGGCTTTACCTTTTCCTGAAAACCGAATTTTCTACGCAAAAGCTCTATATCGTAAGGACTGGGAAAATACCAGTCTTGATTGTTTCCCACCACCGCACTTTCTGCATGATATCCCGTATCTCTAGCCCGAGTGTCGATTAGGGAACTTTCAGGAATACCGAGTTTCGTCATAAAGCCCAACTCAAAATCAGTATGCCGTAAAGGATAACAAATTTTAGCTTCTTGCCAAATTTCCTTACCTAAAGCCTCCTCAATTCGACAAAGTTTAGCCAGCACAAAAATGACATAATCATAATAACTACACCACAAATGCGACCAAGGAGCAACTACCAGCGGATAGGTAATTTGGTTGGGTTTGTAAGGCCATTCCAGAATGCCCGCACCGCTAATCCGAAAATCCAAGTCTAAAAGCAACTTGTTATTCAGCAGCGTGTTGCCCGACGTACAAATAGTTAGAGAAGTTATTTTTTGATTCAGGGAAATCTTCCACACATAATCTGGGTCAAAAGACACGGTTTTTTCCGTGGCAAAAAACCGAGAAGGCACTTTATTTACCGAGGTTAATGCGGGTATATTGATAGGTGGGTGCTGCTTTTTATAAACGATGCTGTCATCTAACAATTTGATGCTGGTGCGCCGATCTAACGGGGTTCTCCAGACACGCCTAGATGTTTCCAGCAAGCTCTGCTTCAATGCCTGTTTTATCTGGTCAACTAATTTTGGGTTCATCACGCACTTTTGCTGTATATCCTTGCAGTTTTAATAACCACGCTATATCCCAAACAGCAGATTTTAACTCGCTCAAAAGTCTGAGATTGAACTAACAAAAGAAAGCCAGAAGGCACTTATGCAGAAGGCAGAGAAAAAGTTTTGAGATTGCTTTGCCACTCTCCATGCGTAGGGCTGGAAGTGATACCATTTTCGATTGGGGATTGGGGATTGGGGATGGCCGATCACTATCATGGTGTGGATCTTGACTGCAGTTGTTGCATTATTTTTTGAAACTGGTATGACTTTTAAGTTAAAAAGTTCCAAATTCAAAATTCAACAATCGTGAACTACCTTCTGGCTTCATACTTCAGCATCCAGATGACCGTCCACTTTTCCATTAAAGCCGTAGACTTGACGGCTACCAACAAACGGTACTAATTGAACTTCCCTTTCATCTCCCGGCTCAAACCTGACTGCTGTACCTGCTGGGATATCCAACCGCAGTCCTTTTGCTTGTTCTCGATTAAATTCTAAGGCTTCGTTTGCCTCATAAAAGTGATAGTGGGAACCGATTTGAATGGGTCTATCGCCCGTATTTGCTACCAGCATCCGCACCGTTGGGCGATCGGCATTTAATTCTATTTGGCCTGCTGAAACAATCATTTCTCCTGGAATCATTTTTTCCTCCTCTGAGTATCTGTGGTTGATTTTTTAACGGATCGGATCGTGCACTGTCACCAACTTAGTTCCGTCGGGAAAAGTCGCCTCAACCTGCACTTCATGCACCATTTCTGGTATCCCTTCCATCACATCTTCCCGCGTCAGAAGAGTTGTCCCGTAACTCATTAAATCTGCGACGGTGAGACCATCTCTTGCTCCTTCTAAAATCGCGGCGGAAATGTAGGCTAGTGCTTCTGGATAGTTTAATTTTAAACCTCTTTGTTTCCGGCGCTCTGCTACCAGGGCGGCGGTGAAAATCAGCAGTTTGTCTTTTTCTTGGGGGGTGAGTTGCATTTTTATTCGGGTAAGGGCGATCGCATTATTTGGTTATGATATCGTTTGCGGTTGTTTCTGAATGATTAAACCGCAAAGGGCGCAGAGGGCGCAGAGGAAGAGAAGAGAGAGATGAATAATCTAGTTAGGAGGGCAACTATACATTGAAACTCAAAGATCATCCTATTTTATCCAAACTCTGGGCAAACAGCAAGGGCATTGTGAAAAAGACAAGCGCAGCAACTGCCAAATGCTGACAAACCAGTCTCTAGCTGCGGTTGTGGATGTACCGCGATATCGGCACAACAAACCGTTAGAAATACGAGTCACGCCGACGGTGGAATTACCAGGATAAATTGTTGCCTCACATGGCAAATCTCGCACTTTTTCCACGAGTTCTGTGGTTACGGGTTCGCCTACCCAAGCGAGGGTGGCGACTACGGGTTTTCCTGCGAAACCGTGAGGACTTTCGAGCATTTTTTCTCCACCTTTGAGCAATTGTCTGTCAATCCATAAAGGGCTGTTTTGTTGCCAGACTTCGGTGTGCGATCGCCATTCTCCAGACAAGAACTTTTCGCCCCTAGCACTGCGCCCAAACCTAGTAATTTCCCACAGTAAAATCCTCGCTGTTGGTGCTAATTCTACCCGCAAATTTTGCCGATATATTGCGCCGTCAAAAACTATTGTTTCCTGTGGCAGCCATTCTAAATTAGCACCGATATCTAGTTGAATGTCAATATTTTGTTGTGATTTTCGTCCGCTGCTGCGATAGATTTTACCAGCGGCGGCCGTGGTAATCAAGGCTTTTGCGTTGGGTTGGAGGTGAAAATGGCTGGAAAGTCGATCGCCCCCGACAACTCCCCCAGCCGTGTGCAAAATTACGCTGTGACAAACGTCTTTCCCTTCAGGATAAAACGGGCGCTGCACCTTCAGCGGTGCTTGCATTTCATTGCGAATAATTTGAGTTTTGCCGTTGCGGTTGGCGTAGGTTAAATTCAGGTAGCCGTGCCATCCATTTTTAACATTATCTGTATTTTGTGCGATCGAAGTTTCAGTCACAGATTTTTGAAATTCAAAACATTCACTATCAAAAACATACCACAACTGCCGCGCAGCCCGGTTATTTTATAAATAATGATAATCGTTATCTAAAATATTTTTCGGATCTGCACTGATTAGTATAACAATTTACATTTATCAAGCATCTGATCGGGGAAGATGCCCATACCATGTAAAAATTAGTAACTAGAGGAGTGCAGAATATGCCTCAAGTTCTCTTCAAAGTTGATTTGACAAAACCGATGTCAGAACAGGAATTAGTCGGTCACAATCGCTGGCATCCAGATATTCCAGCAGTAGTTTCCGTCAATCCCGGCGATGTATTTCGCATCGAGTGCAAAGACTGGACAGACGGACAAATTAAAAATGACGACAATCCCGACGACATTCGCGATGTAGACTTAACAGTAGTTCACGTTTTGAGCGGGCCAATTTACGTTAACGGCGCGCAGCCAGGGGATATTTTAGTAGTCGATATCCTCGATATCGGGGCTTTGCAAGGGGACGAATGGGGTTTTACGGGAATTTTTGCTAAAGAAAACGGCGGCGGTTTTTTGACAGAACATTTTCCCACTGCTGCTAAAGCAATTTGGGATTTCCAGGGAATTTATACCGCTTCCAGACACATACCAAAAGTGCGCTTTGCCGGGATTACTCATCCGGGTTTAATCGGCTGCGCTCCTTCTCAGGAATTGTTGAATAAATGGAACAAACGGGAAGCGGAATTAGTAGCCACAAATCCCGATCGAGTGCCGCCTTTAGCAGAACTGCCGAACCCCAAAAATGCAATTTTGGGGTCGCTGCAAGGGGCAGAATTCGAGCGAGTTGCGGCGGAAGCGGCGCGCACTGTTCCTCCCCGGGAACACGGCGGCAATTGCGATATTAAGAACCTGTCGCGCGGTTCGAGAATTTACTTCCCGGTGTATGTCGAAGGCGCGAAACTTTCGATGGGAGATATTCACTTTTCTCAAGGAGACGGGGAGATTTCATTCTGCGGGGCAATTGAAATGTCGGGGTACATCGACCTCCACGTTGATATTATCAAAGGTGGCATGGATAAATACGCGATGATCAACCCGATTTTCAAACCCGGGCCGGTGGAACCCCGCTATTCTGAGTACCTCGTTTTTGAAGGGATTTCTGTTGATGAATTTACGGGTCAGCAGTATTATATGGATGCCCACGTTGCTTATCGACGAGCTTGTTTGAATGCGATCGAATATTTGAAAAAGTTTGGTTTTACCGGAGAACAAGCGTATTTGCTATTAAGTTGTGCTCCGGTTGAGGGTCGCATCAGTGGCATTGTGGATATTCCCAATGCTTGCTGCACTATTGCTTTACCGACAGAAATTTTCCAGATGGATATTCTGCCGTCTTAATTACAGGATTTACGCACAGACTCGCTTTTGTAGGGTGCGCCGAAGTGCACCTTACCCTCACAAATAGTCTAAAAATTGCTTTCTTGCGTAAGCCCTCAATTAGTAGGGCGGGTGCTGCCCGCAGCCTACTCCTTGCGTCCCAAATCTACAATCAAAAATTGATATGCCTCTTTACGATTTTAAGTGTGAAACTTGCGGCATTTTTGATAAGTGGCGCCCTCTTGCAGAAGCAGATACACCCGTGCTTTGCCCGAGTTGCGAAACTGTTGCTAAACGCCTCTTTTCGCCGCCGATGATTCTAACTGGAAAGCTGCGGTTGAAAGGTCAAGAAAATCGGGAACCGCAGGTAGTTAAGCGTTCTGAGGAACCTAAACCGCAGCGGAATCGCGAACACCGAGGGGGACGACCTTGGATGATCGGTCACTGATCCAGTCCGACCGTCAGGCAGGGGTTTCAAGCCCTGCCTCGCAGCTCGCATTCGTATAAAAAAGCAGCAAAAAAAGTCAAAAACTATGTCACAATATTTTAACTATTTTGTACTTATTTTTTTGCTAAAATCACATAGTCATCAAGTGCATAATTGGAGTCATAATGTAACTAAAAGTGCTAGCGAAAAAGTGGACTGATAAATTCCTTGAGAGGTAAAGTTTCTCTAGCAAACTTTGGGTTATTAGGATGTGATTTCATCCTACAGGTTGAACTTAAATATTTATACCTAACTAATTTTAAGCCCAGTTTATCGACAAAATGTTGTACTACACTTAGCTCCTGTTGGCAATCACCAACTCGACAAACATTGTATGATATCAGCACCTTCTTTTCTTGAAAAATTAGCAAAGCGTAACCCGAATCATTCAGGCTGTTTGTAAATATATCCTTGTAAATGTGAAGGATTTTTTTCTTCTCTCCTCATCGTTTAAAAAATAGTGAGAAATTACTATAAAATCAAACAATTTTTTCGGCAGTCTTTTAGATTGATTTGCCCCATCAAAGATACTAGAATGGCTTTTTTCCGTGAGGCTATTTCTGCCCATTTTTGTGACTTGACTATGCCGCTCGCTCATTCCTCTCTTTCAGACCTGAATCCTTATATGCCCGTGATTTCAGCCCCGGCGAATATGCTGCTCGCATTCACACGGCTGGGGTTGTTCAATGTTGGCGATCGCAGGCAATTTTGCCTTCAATTTGTATCGCGATCAGAGCTTTCAAAATATGGCTCAATATCAAAGTTGGGCGTTGCACAGTTAAGAGATAATTTATGCTACCATAGGAACAGTCCCATATTTTAGATAACACAAAAGCAAGCCAATTGATAGTTTGAGCATTTCTTCAGAATTAGAATAGCAAAGAGTTCGTCGATCAAGTCTGGCTTGCGGAATGTCGCTCGTCGAGTATTCTCTCCCTCAACTCGTGTCATATATGTTTTCGAGATAATCCGGTCGCAATCGTTAATAAATTTGTCATAAACACAGTAACCATCAGTTACATAAAAAATGTTTTCATCCCCTAACTATTTTCCACAAATGCTTAAATGTCTCGGCACTTTTCTTTCATAAAACGAACGATAAAATACCTGGGATTCGCTTGTTGAAAGCCGTCCACAACCAAACCTTATTTTTTTAAGCGACAAAAGTTGGAAGTTCATCTAACCCGTGGTACTTCGGGAATTTCTTCATAATCCGGAGGATCAGGTAAAGAAAAGCCCACTTGTTTAACCCAGTTAATAACTGTATTATGATTAACTCCAGTTATTCTTTCAAGAACCCGAAATCCCTGACCATAGACGTACATTGTCAAGCATTGCTCCTTAATTGAATTTTGGTATCTTTTTGGCGAACAAAATTAAACTAATTGCTTTCCACAGTCACGGCACAAGTAGTTTTGTTTGCCGCGACGGTGGCCATTTTTACAGACTTTGTTTGATAGAAGCGTGAATGCAAATCATCCCTCTATTATGCAACGCCCAAAGTTGAGCTGGTTTTAATTCCAACATACTAAAGGCTGGTTTAGAATGAAATGTGCTGGCAACTATCACCTTCGGTACGATGCGCCCTCACTGCTATTCAAGGTAGCTTCTAATAAGGGTTATACCATTTTTTGAAAGTTATGCTAGACTTGTATCAAAAGTCAAGGAGAATATTAAAATGTCTGGTCGTCCTCATATAACGATTACCGAATCTGTAGAGGTATTGCTAGAGATTCGGAAACACCAAAAAAGAATTTTAGCATATATAGCAATCCTAAATGATTTTCTATATCTAGAGCAATCCTAAATGATTTTCTGTGTGTAAGTATATTGACGTATTTTGGGGAAATCAAATTTATGTTCGTTAGTAAAAAACTCAAATAAAAATTTGACAATCTTAAAAGACCTACATAAATACCAATACTTTCTTAAAAAGTTTTTAGCTTGTAACCAAATATCTTCAACGGGATTCTGTTGGGGAGCATTGGGAGCAAATAAAATACAAGTAATTGACCAATTATCAGGTTCTTTGTCACCATTTAGTTCTAATAAAAAGTCTCTAAATTCTCCATATTTATGATAGCTAGCTCCATCCCAAATCAAGATAATCTTGCGATTTTTATATTTATTTTGTAAGTAGTTTATGAATTTAACTGTTGATTTTCCATCACCAGATGGATGGCTTTGAATATGGAATTCTTTGCTTTGATAATTGAGGGCGCCAAAATAAGTTTGTCTATCTTTTTCATTGGTAATTGGGACTTCAATTCTGATTTTTGATTGACCCCAAACATAACCAGTTAAATCACCATGAAGTAGATGACATTCATCTAAAAACAAGACTATTATTTCCCCAGATTCTATACCTGACTTGTTTTTAAATAAAATATCGTTAATTTCTTCCGTCTTTTTTTTTACCAGTTATTTATCAAATTTAGGATTGATTTTTTGAGTTTTTTTCCAACTAATTTTCGCCCGGTCGAAAAGTTCATAGTAACTCTGTTTTGATTTATATGTCACACCAAATTCTCGCTCTAAATAAGTAACCAACTCATCTAAATTCCAATATTCTTTATTCTTTAACCACTCGATTACTTCAGTATTTTGTCGAGCTGTTAAATACCCTTTTGACCCTTTATGTCCTAGTTTGATTCCGGCGATGCCTTTGGTTTTAAATTGTTTTTTCCAATAACCAATAAAAAAATTACTTACACCTAAAATTTTGCTGATTTCATTGTAGATCTTACCTGAGAGCGCCATCCTTACAGCTATTGCTCGTTTTAGTTCTCTGGCATCGATATCGCTTTTAATGAAAGATTCTAATTGGGCTATTTCTTTTTCTCTATCTTTTTGTTGCATTTGTAAGTTATCCATTTTTAATTGTCACAATCAAGTATTGCATATAATTGTATCACAATCATGATAATGATTTAGGATTGCTATAATAAAATTCAAATGCTTTATTTATTTCAGTCAAAACAAGTAGAAACAGTCCGAGAAGTATCGTCTATTTTGGGCAAAAGTGAAACTACTATTCATCGCTGGCTCTTTCAATATAAAGAAGGTGGCATAGAAAATTTGTTAAAAAATCGACAGATTTTTGGCAGACCCAAAAAGTTTTCCGTAGAAGTAGCGGCTTTAGTACAACAAGAATTGAGAGACACCGAAGGGTTTTATAGTTATAAATAAGTTCATCTCTGGCTCTGGTTAATCAAAGAGATACCTAGTAGTTATCAAGCTGTATACTCCTTGGTCAAAGGGGAGTTAAAAAGTAAATTAAAAATCCCAAGACCCCGGAGTAGCGAACAAAAATCAACGGCAATCAATGAATTTAAAAATACACTGCACGAAAAATAAAAGCTTTACTGGTCAAGCTTCCTGAGCAAGTAAAGAAATACAAAAAGTGGGTTTTATGGTGCAGTGACGAAACTCGATTAGGACTACATACGATACAAAGGCGAAAGCTGACATTACGGGGTGTAAAACCCGTAGGAAGACATCAATGGAAATTTAAATGTTTCTGGCTTTACGGAGCAGTATCCCATCTACTGGGAGAAGTTTTTTTTGGGAGTTTTCGCATTTAGATAAAGTTTGTTTTCAAGCATATTTGGAGCAATTGTCGCTTGAATATCCCAATGAATTGCAGATAATTCAAGTCGATAATGCTCCCGGTCATCTTTTAAGCACATCGGAATTGCCCGACAATATTATTTTACTGTTTCAGCCTCCTCATTGTCCTGAAGTGAATCCAACAGAAAGAGTTTGGGAATACATCAAAGAATTTTTAGGTTGGTTCGTCTTTAGTAATCTTGACGAACTCCGCGTAAAAGTTCAGGAAATCTTAGCATCTTTAACGAATCATGTCATTGGTTTTCTTACAGGATGGTCTTGGATTTTACATTCTTTATCTCTAGCACATCTTTAAAAAAATGGTATTAGTAAGGAGTACCAGCAATGCAACTTAAACCAATAGACCAACAAGTTGTCGCCGTTGTAGGAGCTTCCAGCGGTATCGGAAGAGAAACCGCTATTCAATTCGCGGCGCGGGGGGCGAAGTTGGTCGTTTCGGCTCGTAGCGAACCAGGATTGGATTCTCTAGTTGATGAAATAAAGCAGATAGGAGGTGAGGCGATCGCTGTGCCTGCAGACGTAGCAGATTTTGAACAGGTAAAAGCGATCGCAGACAGAGCCATCCAGCAATACGGGCGGCTTGATACCTGGGTGCATTTAGCAGCCATCAATCTCTACGCGATTTTTGAGCAGACAACACCACAGGAGTTTAAGCGCGTCATCGATGTGAACCTCATGGGACAGGTACACGGGGCGATGGCGGCACTGCCCCATCTCAAGCGCGAGGGACGAGGATCGCTGCTCCATGTCTCCTCAGTGGAAGGCAGACGTTCGTTCCCATACCACAGCGCCTACGGGGCATCCAAGCATGGAATTGATGGCTTTTTGGAAGCCATGCGGCTTGAGTTGATACATGAGGGTTTGTCCAGCATCAATGTAACCAATGTCATGCCAGCCTCAATCAATACGCCTCTGTTTAACAAATCCCGCACCAAGATAGGCGTAAAACCCCAAGGACTGCCACCGTTTTACCAGCCCGATATCGTAGTGGACGCTATCCTCTACGCGGCTTGTCACCCAACCCGTGACATTATCGCTGGAGGGGCAGGGCGGGCGATGGATCTAATTCAGCGGCTCTCACCCCAATTTATGGATACCTTGCTGCTGCAATTCGGAGCGGGCTTTAAGCTAGGAAACAAGCGAACCGAAGTCCGAAAATGCTCCAGATAATTTATTTGAGCCGATCGCAGGCTTCGATCGCGTTGAGGGAGATTTTAGCAAGCAATCACGGGCGAATAGCTATTCCACCTGGCTGGAAACCCATCCCACGGCAAAGTGGGGTGCGATCGCCGTTACAGTGCTGGGAGCCTTCGGGTTAGCCCTGCTGGCAGTGTAAGCCTTCAATTTGAATAGACTTATTGCAAAAGTGGGAACTTCTTAACAGAAAACAGGAAACACAAGTGCCTATCCCAAACATTGGCAAGAAATCTAATTCTTATTGACAGGAAAAGACTCATTCATGACACAAACTCAATCCCTAATAAGCGAGCCCGGGGTTGCCGCCAGCTTGGACGAGATGGCGACCAATTATTATCCTGTTTGGCGGCATAACTCTCTCGATCGGCTGAGTGTAGGCTACGCGATTAATGCAATTAATAAAGATCGGGCAACACCCCTTCTCCAAACGGATGAGAGACAAAAACAGCGATCGCCTGAAAATCGGGCGGTTGCCGTCACCGACGACTTGCTAACACTGGGGCGTAAGGCGTTTTACTCGGAAACCTTTGGGAATGAAGTCTTTCAAAAGGATGCGGTTGGTGCTCTTGATAGCCCGATTAACCCTGTTACCCTTCAGAATTCTTCAACAAAATTTACCCAACGCCCGATGAACCCGGTTTAAACCAAACTATCAGGATGTCCGGTTAAAAGAATCACCAAGAATCGGATCGCTGATAAATAAAACTGATTTAGAGGATGAAAAATAATGCAATTGAAGCCAATCAATCAGCAAGTTGTTGCCGTCGTTGGGGCTTCCAGCGGCATCGGACGCGAGAGTGCTCTTCAATTTGCCAAGCGAGGGGCAAAGTTAGTTGTCTCGGCTCGCAGTGAGTCGAAACTAGCCTCGCTGGTGGATGAGATTCGGGGCTTCGGTGGTGAAGCAACGGCTGTAGTTGCCGATGTGTCGGTGTTCGAGCAGGTCAAAGCGATCGCAGACCGTACCGTCGAAGTCTATGGGCGACTCGATACGTGGGTGCACGTCCCTGCCGTCGGCATCTTTGCCACATTCGACAACACCACACCCGAAGAGTTTAAGCGCGTCATTGATGTGAGCTTGATGGGGCAGGTATACGGTGCAATGGCGGCGCTACCCCATCTCAAGCGTGAGGGACGGGGGGCGCTGATCCACATCTCTTCAATGGAGGGCGTGCGAAGTCTCCCTTACCAAAGTGCATACTCCGCCGCCAAGCACGGCATTGAGGGATTCATCGAAGCTATGCGCCTGGAGTTGCAACATGAGAACATACCTGTGAGCGTGACGAGCGTGAAACCAGCGGTCATCAATACACCCTTCTGGAACAATGGCCTCACCAAGCTAGGCGTCAAGCCAGCAGGGATACCGCCCTACTACGACCCCAGGTTGGTAGCTGACGCCATCCTCTACGTTGCTGAACATCCAACTCGTGACTTCTTGGTTGGGGATGCGGCTAGAGCTCTAGATGCGCTACAGCGGCTCTCACCCGAACTGGTCGATGCTTTGTTGCTGCTCGTCGGCTTTCAGGCTCAACACACCAACGAGCCGAAGTCTCCAGAGGCTCGGAACAACCTTTACGAACCTGTCCCAAGCGATACCAGAGTTGATGGAGACTTTAGCCATATGGTCATACCGAGTGTTACGGACTGGCTGGCTAAGAATCCCGCTCTCCAGTGGGGGGCGATCGCTGGTGTGATGGCTTTAGCTTTGGTGGCAACACAATCCTTCAACCACGAAAAGTGATTTTAGGATGAAATCAGTAACGCCCGTACATCAACAAATGTGAGTAGAAAATGCTGCCTCATCAAATATTTAGGTAGATTTGAACGTTTCTGGGAGGGTAGCTAATCACAAATTAGCTTTATCTGTTTTATACTCAGGGTTTTATGGATGGACGAGGGAACTAACTTATCGATCTGCCATCTACGGCACTGCTGTAGAAGTGGTAGATCGATGCTATCCCTCATCTAAAACTTGTTAAAACTGCGGCCACGTTCAACTAATGCCACTTCAAACGCGAGTATTTGTTTGTTAGCAGTGTGGCTCTAGTTGTAATAGAGGCTTGAACGGCGCTCTTAATTTAGCTTTGATCTCACAATAAAAAGTAAGGATGCGTCGTTCTGAATAGACGCCTGCCCAGTAGAAGGAGCCGACTCCCTACTCTGAAGCAAGAAGTAATTTTTAAGTGTACAAGATGTCGATCTTGTCCCTTTCATATCAATCTTATGTAGCAGACGTAAATATGTGGGGAAGCTGGTTCGATTTCATCAAGTCCGCAACAACTCCCGCAACACCTGCTGCGGTCAAGGCTACTCAAAATCAAGCCGAGTTGTGGCAGATTTACCTGAAGGGGCTGCAAAAGTTGACTCAGCTTTGGGCAGAATCACTACAGCAGTCACAAGAGAGCGGAACCTGAGCAGTAGGGGGTTACGCTGAGCATTGATTGAACTCAGCAACCTAGCTTAACGTTAATATCCATCTAACAGTAGACAAAAACAGAGCTTCATTGATGCTAGTTTATAAGCATCTATAAAAATAAGCAATCGCATGATTAGGACGTAATTCAACACCCCAAACTCAGCACGCCAGTGGGGTGTTAATTAAAGCGAACGTTGAACGGCAAGAGCACCTTAGCTAACAAGGAGAGAGGCTGTATGGCTCAAACAAAGAACGATTCAGAGGTCTTGCCGGAGGATTTTAGTGATCCATCCGCAGATAACGCTTTAATCGAGCCGAAAAAAGACAGATTAGGATATGCACCCTTCGCCAAACATCTTGCAGACAGTATTTGCCAAATGAACTTTCCTGAAGGGTTCGTTATTGCAGTTTACGGTTCCTCAGGTTTTGGCAAATCCACACTATTGAACTTTTTAACGTGCTATCTCAAGCAAAAGCCAGAGAGCGAACAACCTATTATTGTCCCTTTTAACCCCTGGTTTTTTTCTGGAGGCGAAGACATCACAAGGCGCTTTATTGGTCAATTACAGGCTATTTTGAGCCAATTTAAAGCTGTCCCCAAAGGCATCCTAGGTCGAATAACCAATCTGGCTAAAGCAGTTTCTGAAATTCCTATTCCTTACGCTCAAGCTAGCAAGGCAATTGTAAAATTATTTGACGATAAAGAAAAGGAAACTTCCGACTTAAAAGAAGAAGTCGAAGATACACTAGAAAAGCAGCATCCGCGAATCGTAGTAACGATTGACGATATTGACAGGCTCAGCGCTGAGGAAATTAGTCAATTATTTCATCTTATTAAAGCAATTCCGAATTTTACTAACGTTGTCTATTTGCTAGTTTTCGATCGAGAAGTGGTCATCAATACTCTCGCAGATACACAACCTCTACCCGGACAAATCTACCTCGATCAGATTGTTCAAGCTTCTTTTGAGTTACCTCTCCCAGATAAAACCTCACTCCGCACGCTACTTTTTGAAAAACTAAATGGCATAGTGACTGACGCACCAAAGCCACTATTCAATCAAAATCGCTGGGGCAATGTTTATTTACAAGGGATAGATCATTTTATTAGCAATCCTCGTGACATTGCTCGTCTGACCAACATCTTAACCGTGACATACCCAGCGGTGAAAGGTGAAGTGAACCCAGTTGATTTCATTGCTATTGAGTCTCTGCGAACCTTTCGCCCAAAAATATATGACATAATCCGCAAAAATCCTCAATTTTTTGCGGGAAATGCGGATGCGAAAGGTTCTCTAATCCAGACATTGGACGAAATCAAAGATTTTCACGATTCCTGGGTGACTAAGTTTGAAGATGACGAGGATAAAGAACCAGTTAAACGGCTGCTCTTACAGCTTTTTCCTAAGTTAGAAGCCGTTTGGCATAATACCTACTCCCGCGCACAATATGAGTCAATATGGAGCAAACAATTACGGATTTGTAGCTTAGATATATTTCCAAAATACTTCCGTTTAGTCTTAACACAAGATGAATTCTCTCATGCTGAGATTAAAGCAATTTTTGCCTTGGCAAAAGATGCTAAGGCATTTGGGGAAAATCTTGTAGAACTCGCTCATCAAAAACGCTCTGATGGCACGACGCAAGTTCGGGCATTTCTTGAACGGCTTGAGGATTACCCTGAAAAAGAAATTCCTACCGATTGCATTCCTTCAATTGTGAAAGCTTTGTTTGATGTCGGCGACCAGCTTTTGCCTCCGGAAGACGAACCGCAGGGAATGTTTGATTTTGGCAATGACATGAGAATTGAACGCCTGATCTCACGATTGTTGCGTCGGATTGACGAACAAGCACGGTTTGAAACCTTGAAAGAGGCAATGTCAAACGGTAACGCCTTATCCATAATTGTGCGCGAAGTAGCAGCCTTGGGTCAGGAACAAGGTAAGTATGGAGCAGAGGAATTTATCCCCGCAGAGGAATGGCTCCAGAGTGTAGAACACCTTAAAGAGCTTGAAGGAATAGCCTTGAAGCGGCTGCGAGATGCTGCACAACAAAACTTCCTGCTGCAATCCCCAAAGCTATCTGAAAATTTACACTATTGGCAAAGTTGGGCAGGAGAAGAGGAAGTCCAGCAATGGCTTGAAAAGACTATTGACGATGACGAAGGGCTAGTTAATTTCTTGGAGAAGTTGCTGCAAAAAGATTTTAGTGAGGATGGGTCGAACGAAACTCAAAAAACCGGCTACAAACTTGACTTTAACTGGCTCGAACCCTATGTCGAACCATCCGCGATCGTTGAGCGAATGAGTCGCCTTGATGAAACGATCGACTTAACAGAAGATCGGAAAAATGCGATCGCCCAATTTATCCGAGAATATGAGATGCAGCAGGGAGAAAGCCCGGATTAGTCAAGGATTTAGGCGATCGAATAGCAGTGCTAGAGCCTCGATCCGGTAATCCAAATGATGTAGAGGGTATGACGCAACTGACTGGCGACGAACGTTAGAAACTCATCGTTCAGGGAAGCGACCAGGGCTAGGCCATAAATTTATTGCTATTCCTTTGCTTCAATCAGCTCTGTTGGTTGCCTGGCTGGGAATAGGGCGCGTATTAGCTGACCCACAGGCACAGAACGCTGCTCGCGAACAAACACCAAAGGCAGCAGAGCAAACAGTCGCAAGACGGCTGAGAGAGCAAACGCCGTTGGCAAACCACCAAAACCAGTCATACTCGCGACATACCCACCAACAGTGATTCCGATCGCCCCAGTGATTCCAGGAACCGCCGCCGCAATAGCAAAATAAATCGACTGATTGCGTAGCGGTGTCACCGACATCATCAGATTGCCACTGCACAGGTCGATCGCTGCCCAAGTCGCACCGCCCACTATATGCAACAAGGGGAACCAAGCCCAAAGGAAAATTGGAGCCGTTCCAGCTTCTAGCCACAGTAGAGGCGTCAGAGCCACCAAGATTCCCACAGTTATCATCAGTGGGCGATTGCCAATCCGGTCAGCCAGTCTGCCCCAGAACATCAGCATCAGCAAGTTAGCACCAGCTCCCAAGCTGTTATAGAGCGTTACCACGCTGACATCTAGGTTGAGATCCCCCAGCAAGTAGAGGTTAAAGAAGGGAGCGCTGATGTTGACCGCAAAGCTCCAGAAGCCTGTGTAAACAAGAAACCTCAAAAAATTGGCATCCTGGAAGAAGCTAAAAATAGTCCCCCAAAGCGAGCCGCGGTCTGTATCCGAATCGACGGCCTGTAAAAGCTTTGGATTAACATCAGTCATCCAGAAGTGAAAGCCCAGACTGATTATCCCCAGCACGATTCCCAGAACCAAGACCGCACCGAAGCCATAGAGCGACGAGCCACCGGGCCACTTCGATACTGCTAGACCCAGAACCGGCACAGCGATGAGATTTGTTAAGGTCACAACACTGTTGCGAAAGCCAAAATACCGCCCCCGCAATCGGTCTGGTACTAACACAGCCATCCAGCTAAAAAAGGAAGCACGGCCCAAAGCTTCCATGATATTAGTCACCCAGATAATTGCCAGTGTTAACACCACCAACTGATGTCCAGCCATGCGAGATGAGCCCACCAACCAAATCCCTGGTACAACCAGCAACCACAGCAGCCGCGAGGAGCCAAAAATCAACAGTGAATACCAATTGCGGCTGTTAATGCGGTCTCCCAGATAGGCTCCCAGCGGTTGCAGCAAGTTGGTTAGCTGAGGAATTGAGGCGAGCAAACCAATTTCCACTGTACTGGCACCTAGATCCAGCAAGAAATTACTAAGCAACGCGCCGCCAATGATACTGGCAAAGACTGTAGCGAAGCCACCTTCGGTAGTTAATGCCTTGAGGCTTTTCCGAATTTCTCGCTTGGAAATTTTTTGAGGCGGCTGGGGAGGAAATACCGTCTCTGATAATGCCCTATTCTCTGGTTCGACTTTTAATACTAAATCTTTCTCGGTGTGTTGAAAATCTTCAACTATTACTCCTTGCAAGTTTAGTAATCCTGTCAGTAGAGGATTCATGAGCGTTATTTGTAATATTCGCTACATTAACATAGGACAAGCCGAAAAACACACCCTATTTTGTTTATTGCCACATCCCCACTAGGATAGATATATAAAAAAATATTTGATAAGCAATTATACTTAAAATTCTAGTTAAATTTTCGGAAAGGGCACAAGGCGGTTCTTGTCCCCGCAGTAGTTCATTGCAAGGAACTATGAATAAAAATCCCTCCCCGTTCAGGGGGAGGGTTCGTCAATTCGCCATCTCAAGACTAATTGGATGAGCTTGCTGGTGGACTTTCATCCTCAAGTTCTTCTATTAATGGTAAAGGTTTCAAAGTGGTGCGTCCTGCTTGAATAGCTGCTGCTTGACGCTTGAGTGTTGGGATCAGGACTCGCATTAGCTCACTCACAGGCACAGAGCGCTGCTCGTGAACAAACACCAAGGGCAGCAGGGCCAACACCCGCAGGACGGCTGAGAGAGCAAACACCGTTGGCAAGCCACCAAAATCAGTCAGAGTCGCGACAAAGCCACCAACGCTAATTCCGATCGCCCCAGTGATTCCAGGAACCGCCGCAGCAACAGCAAAATAAATCGACTGATTGCGTAGCGGTGTCACCGACATCATCAGATTGCCACTGCACAGGTCGATCGCTGCCCAAGTCGCACCGCCGAGTATGTGCAACAAGGGGAACCAAGCCCAAAGGAAAATTGGAGAAGTTCCAGATTCTAGCCACAGTAGAGGCGTCAGAGCCACCAAGATTCCCACCGTTATCATCAGTGGGCGATTGCCAATCCGGTCAGCCAGTCTGCCCCAGAACATCAGCATCAGCAAGTTAGCACCAGCTCCCAAGCTGTTATAGAGCGTTACCACGCTGACATCTAGCTTGAGGTCGCCCAGTAAGTAGAGGTTAAAGAAGGGAGCGCTGACGTTAACCGCAAAGCTCCACAAGCCTGAGTAAAACAAAAACCTCAAAAAATTGGCATCCTGGAAGAAGCTAAAAACTTTCGCCCAGGGCGACCTGTGGTCATCCGAGTCGGCGGCGTGTACTAGCTGCGGGTTGACATCAGTTATCAAGAACTGAAAGACCAGACTGAGTATGGCAAACACAACTCCCACAACCAAAACGATACCGAAGCCCGAGAGCGAACCACCGGGCCACTTCGATACCGCTAGACCCAGCAGCGGCACGCCGATGAGATTGGTTAAGGTCACAACACTGTTGCGAAAGCCAAAATACCGCCCCCGCAATCGGTCTGGTACTAACACAGCCATCCAGCTAAGAAAGGAAGCACGGCCCAAAGCTTCCATGAAATTACTCAGGCAGATAATTGCCAATGTCAACAGCAGCAACTGGCGCGGCTGGATACGAGATGAGCCCACCAACCAAATCCCTGGCACAATCAGCAACCACGGCAGGCGCGAGGAGCCGAAAATCAACAGGGAATACCAGTGGCGGCTCTTGATGCGGTCTCCGAGATAGGCTCCCAGCGGTTGCAGCAAATTGGTTAGCTGAGGAATTGACGCGAGCAGACCAATTTCCACTGTACTGGCACCGAGATCCAGCAAGAAATTACTAAGCAACGCGCCGCCAATAATACTGTAAAATACGGTTGCAAAGGCACCTTCGGTAGTTAATGCCTTGAGGCTTTTCCGAATATCTCGCTTGGGAATTTTAAGATGCGGGTTTGTAGTAAGTACCGGCTCTGATAATGCCTTATGGTCTGGGATTTCCTGAATGGCGAGAGAAGCCAGAGGACTCGTTTCTACTAAAATCTTATCTTCTTGTGGATGCAGCATATTCTCTAGGCAATATTTAAACGCTCGACCGGAACTACATTACTCCTTTGCTCTGAGTGCATTTCTAAAGACAAATGTCCTAAAAAATGCTTTATTTAAATCCTGTAATGGCAACCCCTTACCTGCTCGGCGTTAATTAGTAAACGCCATAAAGTATTTCAGAAATATAACCAGAACCTGTCCCAAACAGTCAGGTTTTTTATACAGAACTTATATAAAAATACTCTCTATTATAGTATAGTAGAAATTCAATAATTTGCAAAAAGTTTTTATAGGAAATTTTCATTTATTGTAAACAAACTTTAAGTTTTCAGTTACAATATTTGCTTAAATTATTTTATAGTAAATCCTTAAAAGTTATTTCTCAAGATAGATGTCTTTGTCAACTCTGAGGATGGTGCAGATATGCTAGCTCTAAGGTGTTGGGAGTTAGAAGTTGAGCTCGTAAATTTCAACTCGACCGAACTTTCCTAGAGTGACTTCATCTTCAAGCGGAAGAATTTTTTTTAATGAGGATTTTAAGGAGTAGGCTCGATGCAACAGAAGCCAATAAATTAGCAGGTGGTTGTCGTTGTTGGGGCTTCGAGGGGCATCGGACTTGAGGTAAACCTCCCGTTTGTTTGATGAGGGAGGGGCAAAAGGAAGAGGTTGTCTCTGCTGGCAGTGAGGTGCGACTAAATTCCTTGATGGGCGAGATTTGTATCTCTGGCGGTGCGGCAACCCCTTTCGTTTCAAGATAAGTCGATCGCCCTAGCAGTACATTCCATTAGCTAGAGGAAAGGAAATCGATCGTCGCTTAGGATGTTTAATAAAACAGGTAATTTTCTAGGGAACGATGAGCTTATTACTAATAGATATGGATGGTACGCTCCGTGAACCACTCAGCGGACAACAATACTTCCAACATCCCCAAGATCAACGCATTATTGAAGGTGCCGACATTGCCATTGGTGCTTACAAAGACGATTGGATAATTGCCGGCATCACCAACCAAGGTGGAGTTGCCGCAGGTCATAAGTCTATGCAAGAGTGCATCAAGGAACAGCAATATACGCTTGAGTTATTCCCAGAGTTGAGAGAAATCTACTTCTGCCCCGACTTTGAGGGTAAAAAGTGTTTCCGCGTCACTCGTCACAATGTTTATAACCACAGCCAAACTAAGTGGTCTGGACAGTATCGCAAACCGCGATCGGGTATGTTGCAACTAGCAATGGTCAGACACAAACACACCCCACAAAATTCGCTATATGTGGGCGATCGCCCCGAAGATGAACAAGCGGCCCAACGAGCAGGTATACCCTTTCAATGGGCATGGAACTGGATCGAGCAACATCAACAGGCGATCGTCCCCAACCTTACAGAAGTACAGTAATTCACAGGATGTCATGGAACGAGAGATTACAGATAGCAACGGCATTACCTGGATATGTATTCAAGCCTATTCTGGGCTTTCCCAAAACGCAGAAAACCAAGATGCGGCTCAGGTTAAAGGGCAGGAGGATACCTACTGGGTAGTCTGTACGCCCAGTGGTGGCGCAAAGTCCGTGCGGCTCAAGCTTGAGGGCGAATGGGAAACGTCCTACTCTGACGAGATGTTGCTCAACGAAATTGAAGCACAGCAGGGGGTATGACTACAGCCAAACCAAGTGGTCTGGACAATACCGCAAACCGCGATCGGCTATATTGCCACGGGCAATTGTCAGGCACAAACACACTCCGCTTACCGCTGCTTCAAACGACTGCGACTTAAAGACCGACAAACAATGTTTAAACAACCGCCATCACCTGCAATCGAAGCTCTATAACGTTGCTTTTAGCTTTTCTTGAGAAACAGCTTCTGAAGTTTTTTGCTATTTAAAGAAACTGCTTGAACCATTGGGAATTCAGAAGTATTGCACGGATGGTTCTGGCAGCTACGAGCGCTCCTTATCACAATACAAGCATGAAATCGGTAAACGAAAGACACAAAAAATTGAGAGAAAGCACTTAAATTTGAGGACAATAATCAAAAGGTTGTAGAGAAAGACTATCTGCTTTTCCCAGACAGAAGAGATGCACGATCTGGGAATGGGATTATTTATTAATCGATATGAGTTTGGTGTAGCAATTTACTTAACAACAGAGCGTTAACACCACCATTTTTTTTGCAGCCCAACCCGCCGTTATGGTATTCTGTTGTGTGCAATTAACAATACTCCGGACAGTTTTTAAAGAGGGATACGATCGCTTTTGCAGCAGAGAAGTGAAAAAAGTGAGTGCAATCTG
>NZ_JAUBRK010000085.1:0-27639 GCF_036701825.1 Microcoleus sp. MOSTC5
GCTGCCTATCTTTTTTTAGCACACTTGGGCTCAATCCTTACAAAGTATGGGTTTGGGGCGGGTTGTTACCCCCCCAGTGTTTGGACTTGAAATTTGTTCAAGTCCCGATAATAGCAATTCTGAAAAATATTCCTACAGTCCTGAGGTTGGGTTGCACTTCGTTCCACCCAACCTACTTTTGTTGTTGTTGCAGACTTTTTCAGAATTGCTATAAGAGGATGGAGATTTATTGAGCAATAGGAATCCTACACCAGAATAATCCCGGTGTTTTTAGACCTGGGAATGTCAAGCAGGTTTCGCCTCGATCACACTTACTGGCCCTTTTGTTTCTATGATATTAGTCACTTTAAACCCTGCGGAAGAAAGTAAATGATAAAATTCATCCTTTGTCCGCATGAAAGTACCCCCCAGAATGAACAAAGTTAAGCTACCCATGCCAATAAATGGCGACATTTTGCCTTCAGGCAACATAAAATCAACAATCATCAGCCGATCTTTAGCTGTCATAGCTTGATAGCAATTTTTAAGAATTGTAATAGCATGACCATCGTCCCAATTGAGGAGGACACGAGAGAGTAAGTAAAGATTGCCACTAGGGGAAACCGCCTCAAAAAAGCTGCCTCCAACTATTTGACACCTATCTGCAACTCCAGCCACTTCCAAAACCGGATTTGCATCAACCACAACATCTTCGCGATCGAACAAAATAGCTTGTAGCTTGGGATTCGCATTCAGAATCACAGCCGTTAGAGTTCCAATTCCCCCTCCAACATCCACAAGTGTCTTAACGTCAGAAAAATCATAAGCTTCAAGCACTGGAAGCAGCCACTCTCTTGTTGTCTCCTTCATCCACTCATTAAAATTTACTGCCGCATCAGAATTCTGCTTTAAATAGCTATAAAAATTTTTCTTAAAAGTATGTTCAAATGGAGTTTCTCCAGTCTTTATACCGCAGAGTAAATTCCCCCATCCCTGATAGAGTTCATCACCCATTGCCAAAACCGTACCTCGTAAAGAATCAGAAGTACCAGTCAGGAGATGTTTTCCCAGAGAATTTAAGCAAAACTTTTCATTATCTTCCAGAGAAAATACACCAACGCTTACTAGCATACGCATCAGGTGATAAATACCCAGAGAATTTACACCAGCAGCTTTCGCAAGTTCATCAGCAGTCTTAGAACCATCATTCAGAATATCTGCAATTTCTAGTTTTGCCGCTACAAAAAGAGCCTGGGATATTTTAAACCCATACATCATTTTTAGTAGCAATGACGATGAGTTTTCGCCGTCAGGTTTGGCATTGTCTGTATATAAAGTCATAGGAGCTCCTTTGAAAGTTATCTATTTAAAAACCCAAGATCCAATCTAAATTAGCTTTCTTGCCTCCTCAAGGTATACTCTAAGTTGTTCAGCCATAACCTGAACATGAGGAGGGTAATTCATAGTAATATGATTTCCCGGCACTTCTCGAACCTCTACTCCTCCAGTAGCAACCTCAATCCAAGGTAATTCTGGATTTTTGGCATTAACTTCATTTTGTTCGGTAGCACGGAAAAATATAATTCGACCTCCATAAGTTTGAGGGATGTAATTTAGCATCGCTTGGGCGTGTACTTTAAAAAGATGAAGAAACTGGCGAATCTGAGGTAAACCAAAATCAGGAGGAACTACCCTATTAGCGATTTTTACCTGCTCCAAAAAGTAGAGAAGTTGCTCATCTGGATCAAGTTTTTGAAGGACATCCATAGAAAGAGACAGATTGAAACCAACGCCTAGTAAATACAGCAAAATTGCTGTATCATCTTCCGTTTCTAAAACAGGCATTTGGCCTGGACCAGGAGTATCTATTAAAGTTAGCAGTGCTATCTTTTCACCTTGGGCATGGAGTTGTTGTGCCATCTCAAAAGCAACAGTGCCTCCAAAGGAAGAACCACCCAAAAAATAGGGGCCTTCAGGTTGTTGAACTCGCACTGCTTCAATATAGCGAGCAGCCATTTCCTCAACTTTAGTAAAAGACTCAGTTTCCCCATCTGAGACGTGCGCTTGTATTCCAAAAATAGGCTGATCTGAGCCTAGATAACGTGCTAAATCCCGATAAATGTAAACGTGACCGCCTACCGGATGAACTAAGAACAAAGGTTGTGTAAAACTACCCCGCTGAATTTCTACTAACAAAGATTCAGAAGCTGGCTGGAGTGGCTGGTTAGTATTATCCGATAAGTCGGAATTGTCTTTAATTAATGCCGCCAAAGCTGCAATAGTCGATGATTGCAATAGGCTATGGGGAGACAAGGATTTTTGCAGTGTTTCGTTTAATTTAGTTATTAGTTGAACGGCCAATAAGGAATCTCCGCCTAAATCAAAAAAATCATCATGAATCCCTACTTGCTCGATACCGAGAAATTCTTGCCAGATACTAGCCATAGTTTGCTCAATCTCATCTCTAGGAGCAATATAGGTATTGTCTAAATTCGGTCTAGAGTGGTGTGGTGTTGAATCGACTGGTTGGGAATTTTCATCTGGTAAAGATGCAATTTTAATCGGTTGCTCGATGCCTGGTGCTTCAATCCAATAACGTTGGCGCTCAAATGGATAGGTCGGCAATGGGAGACGATAACGCTGCTCATCAGCATAAAATTTAGACCAATCTATTTGTACTCCTCCTAACCAGAGTTTACCCAATGTAGTAAGTAAGAAAGCTAAATCTGAATTTTGGTCTTGTGGATGGCGCAATGAAGAAATTACAATCTGCTCAGGCCCCTTATTAGGATGCTGTTTTGCTAGCGTGTTCAACGTCCGTCCGGGCCCCACTTCTAGCAATATTTGATTTTGGTCTTTTAATAGCTGTTGTAACCCATCTGCAAAGCGTACTGTTTGCCGCAGATGTTGAGCATAATAACTCGGATTTGTCGCCTCTGTCGCTGTAATCCAATTACCAGTAACGTTCGACAAATATGGAATTTTAGGCGATTTCAGCTTAACTTTTTTCACCTGTGTGGTAAATGGTTGTAAAATTGGCTCCATCATCTGTGAATGGAAGGCATGAGAAGTGTGCAATCGGCGACAATCTACACCTTTTTCGAGTAGTTTTTGTGCCAATTCATCGACGGCATCAGTAGCACCTGAAACCACGCTCATAGATGCTCCGTTAATCACAGCTAAATCGAGTTTATTGCCCAAAAATGCTTGCACTTGCTGTTCGGGAAGTGGAACTGCAAGCATGGAACCACTCGGCAGTTGTTGCATTAATTTACCTCGTGCAGCTACCAAGGACAAGCCATCTTCCAAGGAAAAAACACCTGCTAAACAAGCAGCTACATATTCACCAATACTATGACCAATCATCGCTTTGGGATGCACTCCCCAAGACATCCATAATTTAGCTAAAGCATATTCGATCGCAAACAGTGCTGGTTGTGTAATCGCAGTCTGTTTTAGTTGCTTTGTAGCTGCTTCTGCTTGTGCTGCGTTTGGATAAAGTACGTAGCGTAGATCGATTCCCAAATGAGGTTTAAGAATTTCCGAACATAGGTCGATTTGTTCGCGAAATGTTGGTTCAACTTGGTATAGTTCCAAGCTCATATTGATGTACTGCGAACCCTGTCCTGAAAACATAAATACGACAGGTCGATCTTTAGACTCTTGGAAGCTAGTAAAAACTCGTTTTGCATCGAGTGTGTCGAGGGCAATAACACTTTCTTCTATGTCATTACAAACTACTATGCGTCGATGGCTGAAAGCTCTTCTACCAACTTGAAGCGTATAAGCAACATCAGCAAGATTTCCATCTGGATGTTGCTTTAAATATTCACTCAAATTTACCGTTGCACTATCAAGTGCAGAGCTAGTTTTTGCCGATAAAACCAACAGTTGTGATGGTCTAGATTCTCCAGGTTTTTCGACAGTAGGCGCTTCTTCTAGTACCACATGAGCATTAGTTCCACCGATGCCAAAGGAACTAACTCCAGCACGACGGGGAGTTTTACCTGCTTTCCATTCGGAAAGCTTAGTATTGACATAAAAGGGACTGTTTGCAAAATCAATCTTGGGATTAGGCTGTTCAAAATGCAAGCTAGGCGGTATTAACTTGTGTTTGAGAGCTTGGACAGTTTTGATTAAGCCAGTGACACCAGCAGCAGTATCCAAATGTCCGATATTGGATTTGGCAGAACCGATCGCACAAAAGCCTTTTTTCTTAGTTTCGAGTGAAAAAGCTTGCGTCAACGCGGCAATTTCGATCGGATCTCCCAGGGGTGTTCCGGTTCCGTGAGCTTCTATATAGCTGACGGTTTCAGGGGGAATTTCTGCGAGCGCCAGAGCATCTGCGATCGCCTGCGCCTGACCATCTATACTGGGAGCTGTATAGCCAATTTTAAAAGCACCATCATTATTGATCGCAGAACCTTTAATCACCGCATGAATATAATCTCCGTCTGCGATCGCCTCCTCTAATCTTTTCAAAACCACAATTCCCACACCGCTACCGCTAACAGTTCCCTGTGCTTTAGCATCAAAGGCTCTACAATGTCCGTCTGGTGAAAGAATCATTCCCTCTTTATAAAAATATCCTGCCTTTTGGGTAACGCCTATAGAAACCCCACCAGCCAAAGCCAGATCGCATTGGTAATTCAGCAAACTTTGGCAAGCCATGCTAATAGCAACCAATGAAGTAGAACAGGCTGTTTGGACAGTAATACTCGGCCCTTTCAAGTTTAATTTGTAAGAAACGCGAGTTGACAGAAAATCTTTCTCATTGGCGATCATAAGTTGGAAATCTCCAACTAATTCTCTGAGCTTGCGGTTCGGATAAAGGTTGTGCAATAAATAAGTATTGTAACTTCCTGCGCCTGCGTAAACCCCAATCGAACCCTCGTAAGTTTCTGAGTTGTAGCCAGCATTTTCTAGAGCTTCCCAAGCCGACTCTAAGAAAAAGCGGTGTTGTGGATCTGTGATTTCAGCTTCTCTAGGATTAAACCCAAAAAATGAAGCATCAAATAACTCAATATCTTCTAGTACGGCTCTTGCTTTTACATAGCGTGGGTCACGCACCACTGACTCGTCAATACCGAAAGATTCTAGTTCTTGTTCAGAGAAGAAAGAAATAGATTCTACACCATCACGTAGATTTTCCCAAAACTCATCAACATTTTTAGCACCAGGAAAGCGACCTGCCATGCCGATGATAGCGATACCTTCTATAGAGTTGGTATTCTCAGAGTTATCCATTTTTATTCTTTCCTTGCAAGCGCTGTTTTTGCTTTTGGCGATTGATTGCGTCTTTTTGTTTATTAATGCGAGCTTGACTTTGCCCTAAAGAGGGTTTTTCCTCTGGCTCATCACTTAAATACTTAGCCAAAGAGCTGATGGTTGGATATTTAAACATTTCCATGATTGAAACATCTCTGTCCACCACTTCGCGCAGTTGGCTATGAGCCTGAGCCATCAGTAATGAATGACCGCCTAGATCGAAGAAACTATCGTCTACACCTACTTTTTCTAAGTGTAATACCTGTTGCCAAACTGTAGCAATAGCTTGTTCTATCTCTGTTTGGGGTGCGACATAAGTTGTTTCTAACTCTGGGTTAATAGCATCGGCATCGGGAGCTGGCAGTGCCTTACGGTCTACTTTGCCGTTTGGTGTCAGCGGCAAATGATTCAAAAACACAAAACTGGAGGGCATCATATAGTCTGGTAGTTTCTGCTTCAGAAAGTCGCGTAAGCTCCCGACTGCTGTGCGTTCAGGTCTGAGATTGGAAACAATATAAGCGACTAAGCGCTGGTTGCCGGAAGCATCCTGGCGGTTGATAACTATAGACTCCTGCACATCCGGGTGTTGGCTCAATACCGCCTCAATTTCTCCTAATTCGATGCGGAAGCCGCGAATTTTCACTTGGTGGTCGATGCGGCCGAGAAATTCGATGTTGCCGTCAGGTAGGTAGCGGGCTAAGTCGCCAGTTTTGTAGAGGCGAGAACCTGATTCGTTGCTAAAAGGGTTGGGAATAAAGCGCTCGGCAGTTAGTTCGGGCCGGTTGAGGTAGCCCCGTGCTAAACCAGCACCGCCAAGGTATAACTCTCCGGGTACACCGATAGGGACAAGTTGTTTTTGAGCATCTAGTAGAAAACACTGTGTATTGGAGATGGGGCAACCGATAGGCACATTTGTAGCTTCTTCTGGAACATCCTGCACTAAGTAGCAGGTGGTCAATGTTGTATTTTCAGTAGGCCCATAACCGTTAAGCAGTCGCTGAGGTGAACCCTTCTTGAGTACCTCTTTGACCCATTTAGGCTCCATAGCTTCTCCTCCAACTATAAGCTGTTGCACCAAATGAAAAGCCGATGGGATTTCTCTAGCTATCAAATTGAACAAGGCAGTAGCCAAGAATAACACAGTGATACCTTGCCCTTGGATTTGATCCGCAAAGTCATGAGGAGAAAGTGCTACATCTTTGGTTATAACAACGAGCTTAGCCCCGTTAAGTAACGCTCCCCAAATCTCAACTGTAGCGGCATCAAATGAAAAGTTTGAGGCAAAAGCTACTATATCATTTGGTTGCAAACTAATATAGTTCGTGTTGAGTACCAAGCGGTTGACTCCTCGGTGAGGAACAGTAACTCCCTTGGGTTTCCCTGTAGATCCTGATGTGTAGATAACGTAGGCTAGATTTTCTGGAGTCACTTGGCTCGAAGGGTTTTCCTCGCTGTGGAAAGCAATTTCTTCCCAGTCTGTGTCTAGACAAACTATACGCCCTTGATGTTTGGGAAGAGATTTCACTAACTGCGCCTGAGTCAGCAGCACTGCTACAGAGGCATCTTCTAGCATGAAAGCCAAACGCTCTGGGGGATAGGCTGGGTCTAGCGGCACATAAGCTCCACCAGCCTTGAGAATGCCCAACAGTCCCACGATCATTTCCAAGGATCGCTCTACACAGATGCCTACCAATACCTCTGGCCCCACACCCAAATTCCGCAGGTGGTGCGCTAGCTGATTCGCTCGTTGATTCAGCTCTTTATAGGTAAGTTGCTTGTCTTCAAAGACTAATGCAATAGCATCGGGCGTGAGCTCTACTTGCTCTTCAAATAACTGATGTATGCACGCATCTTTGGGGTAATCAGTTTCAGTATTATTCCACGCTGCTAATTGCTGCCGTTCCAACTCTGTCAAGAGGGGCAACTCGGCAATTTTCTGCTCTGGGTTAGCAACAATTCCTTCCAGTAAAGTTTGAAAATGCCCTACCATCCGCTCGATCGTGTCAGCATTAAACAAATCTCTGCTGTACTCAAAATGACCGACTATGCCTTCTGGTCTTTCCTGTAATTCCAGGGTTAAATCAAATTTTGCCGTTTCGGTATCAAGATCCAACTGGCTCCAATTCAGCATCGAATCAAGGCCTGACATTGGGGGTTGAAAAACAAAAGCAACTTGAAACAGGGGATTTTGACCTAAATTCCGCTCTGGGTGCAGTGCTTCTACCAACTTCTCAAAAGGCAAATCTTGGTAAGCAAATGCTCCTAAAGTCACTTCCCGCACTCTTTCTAGCAACTGCCAGAAAGTCGGGTTGTCCTTGAGATCGGTACGCAGTACCAATGTGTTGACAAAGCACCCAATTAGCTGCTGAATCTCTGGCTGTTTCTTACCTGCGGTGACAGTGCCTACAACAATGTCTGTCTGCCCCGTGTAGCGATAGAGTAAGGTTTTGAAGGCTGCCAGCAGTGTCATGTAGATGGTAACGCCTTCTTTATGACTTAATGAGGCGATCGCCTCACTTAAAGTTTGAGGTAGCGCTACATATTGCCTTGCACCGCGAAAGCTTTGCATTGGCGATGATCGCATTCGGTCAGTTGGCAGTTGCAGTGTTGGCAAATCGGCTAGTTGCTGCTTCCAGTACCTCAGTTGGTTGGTTTCTTCACGTAGTAGTTCTTCAATCGGAGCTTTAATTGACACTTGCTTGCACCCTGTTTGATTAATTTCGTGTTTTACAAAAACTATCTGCTGTTATGCTGGCTCGTTCTTTTATAAGAATTCACCCGTAGCACTTTGCCTTTTGAACAACTGCTTTTTAAGCGCGTTTCGCCTCGATCCCACTTATTGGCCCTTTCGTTTCTATTTTATTAGTCACTTTGAATCCCGATGATGAGAGTAAATTATAAAATTCATCTTCTGTACGCATAATAGTACCGCACATAGCGAGCAAATTTAGGCTGTTCACACCAATAAGTGGGGATATTTCGCCGGGAGGAAACATAAAATCAACAACCATCAACGTGTCTTGATCTGTCATAGCTTGGTGACAGTTTTTAAGGATTTTAATCGCATCAGAATCATCCCAATTAAGGAGAACGCGAGAGAGTAAGTAAAGATCGCCACCACCGGGAACCGAATCAAAAAAGTTTCCTCCCACGATTTGACATCTATCTTTAACTCCCGCCACTTCCAAAAACTGATTTGCACCGACAACAACGCCTTCTTGATCGAACAAAATCGCTTGCATCTTGGGATTCTTATTAAGAATAAAAGCTGTTAATGTACCAATGTTCCCTCCCACATCCACAATTGTTATAACTTCTGAAAAATCGTAAGCTTCAAAAAGCGGAAGAATCCACTCCCTTGTAGTCTCCTTCATCCACTCATTGAAATTTACGGCCGACTCAGAATTCTGCTTAAAGTAGCTATATGCACTCATCTTGAAAGTCTTGTCAAATGAGGATTCTCCGGTCTTTACACCGTACAGTAAATTACCCCATGCCTGATACCCTTCATCACCATTTCCCAGAATTGTACCTCGTAAAGAATCTGAAGTACCAGTTAGTAAGTATTTACCCATAGAATTTAACTTAAACTCATCGTTTTTTTCCGCAGAAAAGATACCCATGCTTACTAGCAGACGCATCAGGTGATAAAGACTACGAGAATTTACATTGGTAGCTTTGGCAAGTTCATCGGCAGTTTGAGAGCCGTTACTCAGAATATCGGCAATTCCCAATTTAGCCGCCACAAAAAGAGCCTGGGTTCTTTTATACCCATAGATTATTTCTAGTAGCGCTGACGATGAGCTTTCACCTTCAGGTTGGGCATTTTCTGTATATAAAGCCATGTGGTTTTCTCGAAAAGTTATCTGTCAGGATTCAGAGCAAGCGTGCGATCGCAATGGAATGGTTAATGAACCAGTACCAGTGTTTTTAGAGTATCTAGTAGATTGGCAGCTTTTAGCACTTACACATTAAAAATGAAAGCAATGGGTCAAAGTTTTAGACTCCACATAAAACTTTGTTGCTTTGATGTATTTAAGCTAACTTGCAGATTTTTATTTTTGACACTCTCACCTTTCAAAGAAAGGCGATTCTCAGAATAATTACACGATACTCAGAGAGTTGTCAAGAGTTACTACAAACTTTTTTACCAATCAAAAATTTGTAGTTTAATCTACCTTAGACAGTTTCGACGAAGGAACCAAAATCCGTAAGTGCGTAAGTTTGGTGGGTTTTAAGGGCAGTTGGGGGTTCAAAAGCGTAAGCTCCGAAAGAGCAAGGGTCAGCGATCCTGATCGGGTGCGATCGCCTGCTCCCTCTTGAAAGCGCTGGTTGATGTCTTGGAGCGTGTTGACTGCACTGCGATGCTAAATCGCTCCTCCCTTGGGTTGACCAGTAAAACCGGATGTGTAAATTACATAAGCTAAGTTATCCGGTGTCACCCCACTTTATAGCGAGTGATACCTTCTATAGAGTCGGGAGTTTCAGAGTTGTCCATTTTTATTCTTTTTGCAAGCGCTGTTTTTGCTTTTGGCGATTGATTGCTTCTTTTTGTTTTTTAATGTGTTCTCGACTTTGCCCAACAGAGGATTTTTCCTCTGGCTTCTCACTTAAATATTTTGCCAAAGAGCTGATGGTTGGATATTTAAACATCTCCATCATTGAAACATCTCTGTCGATCGCTTCTCTGAGTTTACTCTGAGCCTGAGCCATCAGTAATGAATGACCGCCTAAATCGAAGAAATTATCATCTACACCTATTTTTTCAAAGTATAATACCTCTTGCCAAACTGTAGCAATAGATTGTTCTACTTCAGTTTGGGGTGCGATATAAGTTGTTTCCAACTGTGGGTTAATAGCATCGGGAGCTGGCAGTGCCTTACGATCTACTTTGCCATTGGGTGTCAACGGCAATTCATCTACAATCACAAAGACCGAAGGAATCATGTAGTCAGGTAAGCGCTCTTTAAGATAATCTCTCAACTGTTTACGTAATTCTTCAGTGTGATAGTTTTGACTTGTTTTGCGACCACCTTGAGAGAACAATAATTCATAGAAAGGGGTTTGTTTAAACACTTTTTTATGGTGATAAGATTCGTATTTAAACTCAATAAATTCCCCATTTTTCCTAATCAAGCGACCTTCAAGTTTATAGTCAGGGTTCAGGTTATTATCACATAGAGTTCCAATACAAACTGCTTTGATTATATCTCCTTCTGAAACCTGAATTCCCGGATAGAATACCGGAAAGTAGACGGGTAGCCAGCAATACTCATGCTCGATAATATCTATAACTTCTCCTTCAATTGTGTGTAAGTTCAGCCAGACTAAAAAGCCGTCCAATCTTGACTCTTTTGTGATGTTGAGATTAATTTCAATACGGTATTCTGGGTTAAGGTGAGTATTGAAATTCAACTCTTCAAAAGTCTCGCTGTTTGAGATAAGATGAGATTTGGGAAACTTCTTAATAGATAACCTTAGATCGAAAGGATATCCAACTTGCTCGAAAATTTTATCGGTGTAATAACCGGGAACATCGCTAAACCGTGGATTGTCTAACAATTCATCAGGAAGATAAGCAGCAGCTATTTTGGTAATGCTTCTCTGAGGAATCATGATTCCATCTTCCTTCAGAAATCTTCGGGCACTATTCAAAATCACTGCTGCACCTTCGCATCCGCCAATAGCACCAACAATTTCTGAGAGACATACGTCAGCCTGTTCGGGCAAGTTAACCTGGGTTGCATCACCATGAATTAAAGTTATCTTGTTTTCCCAACCCAGATTTTTAATGCAAGCTTTTGCCAGCCGGTAAGATTCATCACTTCTCTCAATTGCATATACCTTTTGGGCTCCTGCTTCTACACAAAACCTAGCTAAAATCGCATCTTTACCAGTACCAACCTCAACAACAACTCGATCTTTTACTAACTGGTTAATGGCTACTTTGTAGCTATTATTTCTACGCTCATCATTGGTCATAGCATAATATAATAATTCGTCATAGACGAAGTATTCTGCTACTGATGGCCATAATTCGATCTGACCTGATTCTTGGCCTTCCTGCCGATCTAATGGTTGGATATGTTTCTCTTCAGGAACTATATAAGCTACCAGGCGCTTGTCGCCCGGTACATCCTCGCGGTTTACTGCTATAGCTTGTCGGACAGCGGTGTTTTGGTTCAACACGGCCTCGATCTCACCGAGTTCGATGCGGAAGCCCCGACTTTTCACTTGGTGATCGATGCGACCCAAAAATTCGATGTTACCGTCGGGTAGGTAGCGGGCCAGGTCGCCAGTTTTGTATAAGCGATCTGAAAAAGGTAGAAGGTAGAAGGTAGAAGGTAAAACAGAAAAATCTTGTTCCCCTCTTTCTTTTTCCTTTTGACTTTTGACTTTTGCCTTACTAAAAGGATTGGCAATAAACCGCTCAGTAGTTAGCTCAGGTCGGTTGAGGTAGCCCCTTGCCAGACCAGCGCCACCAAGATATATCTCTCCTGGAACGCCGATCGGAACAGGTTGCAGTTGAGCGTCCAGAAGCAGACAGTGAGTGTTGGCGATCGCACGTCCGATGGGCAGTTTCTCCTCACCATAAGTAGCTTCAGCAACTGTGGCACAGACTGTGGCTTCCGTCGGCCCATAAGCGTTGAAGAATCTACGACCTGATGCCCAATGTGCCACGAGTTCGGGAGAACAAGCTTCTCCAGCAACGATAATTGTCTGCAACGCAGGCAACTCCAATAGTGGAAGAACTGCCAGCACAGATGGCGGGAGGGTGACAGTGGTAATGGCTTGGTCGCGCAACAGCTCAATCAAAGTGGCTCCAGGTAGCAAAGAGTCCCGTGTTGCCAGCACTAGGGTCGATCCTGCTAATAAAGCCATGAAGATTTCTGAAACTGAGGCATCGAAACTTAGCGATGCGAACTGGAGGATACGACTGGCTGGTTGCACATCGAAAATTTGGATCTGTGCTGTGGCTAGGTTGCAAAGTCCTTGGTGTTCTAAGAGGACACCTTTGGGTGTGCCTGTAGAGCCTGAAGTATAGATGACGTAGGCCAGATTATCTGACCTCACTTGAAGTGCTAGGTTTGCCTCGCTGGTTCGTCGGGCAATCGCCTTCCAACCAGTATCCAGACAGACTAAAGGTACCCCTTGTTCTAGAAGCATTGGTACTAACTTTTCTTGAGTCAGCACGAGTGGCACTAGGGTATCTTCTAGCATGAAGGCTAAACGTTCAGGAGGATACATTTGGTCGAGTGGTAGGTAAGCCCCACCAGCTTTGAGAATGCCCAGGAGTCCTATTACCATCTCCAAGGATCGCTCCATGCAAATCCCCACCATTACTTCCGGCCCGATGCCCCGATTCCGCAGATGATGTGCTAGCTGATTAGCCCGTCGATTCAATTCTTGGTAGGTAAGTTGCTTGTCTTCAAAGACTAATGCAATAGCGTCGGGCGATCTCTCAACTTGAGCCTCAAATAACTGGTGGATGCAAGCATCTTTGGGGTAATCTGTTTGAGTATTATGCCATGCCACCAACTGCTGCTGCTCTAACTCTCTCAAGAGCGGCAACTCCGAGATTTTCTGCTCTGGGTTGGCGACAATGCCTTCCAGTAAAGTCTGAAAATGTCCCAACATCCTAGTGATGGTTGCAGCATCAAACAAGTCAGTGTTGTACTCAAGACGACCAATGATGCCCGATTGTCTTTCATCAAGCTCAAGATAAAGATCGAACTTTGCCGTACCGGTATCGACATCTAACTGACCGAGCGTCCACCGATCTATTTCGGCAAGTGGGGGTTCGAGGGTAAACGCTACTTGAAATAGAGGGTGATAGCTCAGATTCCGCTCTGGCTGTATTTCTTCTACCAGCTTCTGAAAAGGCAATTGTGGGTGATTATAAGCCCCTAATGTCACTTCCCGCACCCTGACAAGCAATTCCTTAAAACTAGGGTTGCCAGAAACGTCAGTACGCATTACTAAAGTGTTGAGGAAGTAACCAATCATCTCCTCTAGTTCTTGTCGGTTGCGGATGTTGGCGACAGTACCCACTGGAATGTCTGTCTGCCCCGTATAGCGGTAGAGCAAGGTTTGGAATGCTGCCATCATAGTCATAAACAGGGTGACACCCTCCCTACGACTCAGATCCTTAAGCATCTCGGTTAGACTCAGAGGTAGCGCCAGACATTCCCTCGCACCCCGAAAGCTTTGCATTCGCGATCGCGATCGGTCTGTGGGTAGTTGTAGTGTTGGCAAATCAGCTAATTGCTGTTTCCAGTACCTGAGTTGGTTTTCCAGCACTTCTCCCTGTAGCCATTGTCGTTGCCAGTAGGCAAAATCTGCAAACTGAATTGGCAATTCTGGGAGGGGTGATGGCAAGCCTAAAGAAAATGCTCTGTAGAGTTCCGCGAGTTCCTTGAACAAGACGCTGTACAGAGAAACAGCATCGATCGCGATGTGGTGTATGGTCAGGAACAACCTGTAATCTGTCTCTCCCAACTGCATAAGAGTACCCCGCAACAGCGGCCCTGCGGTCAGGTCAAAAGGCTGCTTCGCTTCCAAAGTTGCCACCCGTAAAGCTTCAGACTCCCGTTCTGCCTCTGGAAATTCCCCAAGATTCACTACTGGCAATGTGAAATTAAAGGCATCTTGAATCATCATCACTGGTTGCCCATTTGCAATACCAAAGGTGGTTCGCAAAATTTCGTGACGCTTGATGATTTCGCTGATGCTGCGCTCTAGTGCGGCGATATTGACGGAACCAGGTAGACGAATGGTAATCGGTTCGTTATAGAAGGGCGTATCAGGAGCTAGTTGACATAAAAACCACAGTTGTTGCTGGCTCAAGGATAGAGGCAAGTCCCGATCCCGCGAAATTGGTTGAATCGGGGGAGCCTGGGGTATGGGAGCTTTTTGACTGGCGATTTCCAGATTGTGAGCCAGATCCGCTACTGTAGCAGACTCAAACATGGTACGTAACGGTAATTCCACTTGGAAGGTGTCTCGGATTCGAGTTGCAATCTGCGTGACTAGCAGAGAATGACCTCCCAATTCCAAGAAGTTATCTCGAATACCAACTTGCTTTAGTCCCAGAACTTCAGCCCAAATACCTGCTACTACCTCTTGGACTGGAGTTTGAGGTGCTACATAATCTTGTTTTACTTCTGGAATTTTAATGGCAGGCGCTAATAGCTTCTGCCGATCTATTTTGCCGTTGGGCGTTAGCGGCAACGTTTTCAGGAACACAAAGCTCGAGGGCACCATGTATTCGGGCAACTTATCTTTCAGGAATTTACGCAACTTTCCTGCGACGGTGCGTTGCAAAAATTTTAAGAAGCCTTGGGTTTCTAACAGATAATCTATGCTCTGCTGAATTACAGCTTCTTCAGTGGGTGTGAGAGCTAACTCAATCCCTGCCTGATTGCCCTCACACCAAGCAACAGTTCCCTCAAAACATTGCTCTTCGGTATTTCCGGGTAGTACGAGGCGCAGACGAACCTGCTTACCTCTTGACCAATCATCGGGAACCCCAACCACGCCGATACCACCGATGGATATGTCTTCTGTTTGTAGTTTAACGGAGCGATCGCCATCAAATTCTGCTAAACACTCACTTTTGAAGGGTGTACGTTCTGCGGTAACTTTGGAAACAACATAAGCTATCAAACGCTTCTGTCCGGGTACATCCTCTTGTGCTGCTACTACTGCTACCTGCAAGTCTGGGTGTTGTCCCAGCACTGCTTCAATCTCGCCGAGTTCGATGCGGAAGCCGCGAATTTTAACTTGATGGTCAATGCGGCCTTGAAACTCGATGTTGCCATCGGGTAGATAGCGACCCAAATCGCCTGTACAGTAAAGGCGATCGCCTGTATGAGGATGAGTGATGAAGCGTTTGCTGGTTTTTTCCTCATCTCGCCAATAGCATCTGGCTAAACCGATTCCCCCAATATAAAGCTCCCCTACTTCTCCCTCTTGACACGGCTCCATTGCTTCGTTGAGCACGTAAAAATGTTGGTTAGTCATTGACCGACCGTAAGGGATGCTTTTCCATGCTGGGTCAACAGTTTCGATGGGATATAAAATCGACCAGATAGAAGCCTCGGTTGCACCTCCTAAGCCGATAACAGCGGGGGTTGAAAGTTTGCCTATACCAGATGCCAACTCAGCCCCATCTAGCTCCCTCCCTTTAGCAAGGGGAGAGTTGGGGAGGGATTGATTCAATTCACTCTTGATTAAAGCTTTGATTTGATCTGGTAAAGTCAGCGGTATCCAATCGCCGCTGAGAAGGACTAAGCGCAGAGATGATGGTACATCTTTGCTATTAGCAGCGGCATAATCCACAAGCATCTGCATCAAGGCGGGTGCGGAGTTCCAGATGGTGACTTGTGCTTGCGCGATCGCATCTACCCAGTGAGCTGGATCTGGTGATGCTGAGGGTTGGGGGATTACAACGGTT
The DNA here is from genome assembly GCF_036701825.1 of Microcoleus sp. MOSTC5. Taxonomy (NCBI): domain Bacteria; kingdom Bacillati; phylum Cyanobacteriota; class Cyanophyceae; order Oscillatoriales; family Microcoleaceae; genus Microcoleus; species Microcoleus sp. MOSTC5. Next base: position 15,704 of record NZ_JAUBRK010000085.1, read on the forward strand.
CCTCCGGCAGCTAGCAAGCCGAAAATGTCATATACCGATAGGTCGAAGCTGAGGGAAGATAGAGCTAAAACGCGATCGCTACTTCCGACTTCAAAACGTTGGTTAATATCGATGAGCGTGTTAACTGCACCGCTATGCTCGATCGCGACTCCCTTGGGTTGACCAGTAGAGCCCGATGTATAAATCACATAAGCTAAATTATCCGGTGTCACCCCGCTGTCTGGGTTCTCCTGTGTGAAGCGATCTACTGTTTCTAGATTCCCATCCAAACAGATGACACGCGCTTGGCGTTCCGGAAGAGACGCTACTAAATGCTGTTGTGTAAGCAACACTGGCGTTTGGGAATGCTCCAACATGAATGCCAGTCTGTTTTGGGGATAATTCGGATCTAATGGTACATAAGCTCCCCCTGCTTTAAGAATAGCCAATAAACCTACGACCATCTCTAAAGAGCGCTCCACACAGGCGGCAACCAGTACCTCTGGTCCAACACCCAGAGTCTTGAGATAATGCGCCAACTGGTTAGCTTGGGAGTTGAGATCCTGATAGGTTAGCTGCTTCCCTTCAAATATTACTGCAATAGCGTCAGGCGAGCGCTCTACTTGGAACTCAAATAGCTGGTGGATACACGCATCCTTGAAATTACCGAGCATTTTATTCTTCCCTTGATCGTTTAATACTGATTTTTTGCACCCTTGGCGTAACTATTGTTCTGCAATATCACGCCATACCCAAAACACTGAAATTCTTTAAGTAATTTTTTTTATATAGCGTCTGATAATCTAGTATAAACCCATAAAGTTAATAGCTGACATCGCTATTTTTTTGTTTTTATCATCTATTAATTTCTTATATCTGTTGAGAAAAGTGTTGCAGTGATCTGTGTCACTATTTCATCTCGATTACAGTGTTATAAAAACTGGCTTTCTTAGTGTTCAGTATAACCAAATGGCACTAAGATAAGGTGCGATCGCATTGGTGAAAAGCTTTCAGCCGTCGAGAGCTTGGTCAAAAAACTAGGATAGCCCAAGGTTGAAATCGAGCAACGCTCTCATAAAGAGTATTCTGAGGCAGAACTCGGTACTTACACTAAATTTTCTTCATATTGAAGCGACCAAACTTTACCAAATCTTTTTGAAATATAAGTTACAGTAATGAGAAAAATGGGATACTATAGAAGAGCAATAAAAAAGAAATGTAAACTCTCAATTGATACTCGTAAAAATTACTATCCATTTTTGCGGATTAACAATATGTCTACACTTCCCTTAATCATTTCTGACGAAACCCTCCGGGATGGTGAACAGCAAGCTGGTCTTTTCTTCCCTTACGAAACTAAAAAAACTTTAGCTAAGCTCATCAGGCAAACTGGAGTCAATCAAATAGACATAATGCCAGCAGTTCACGAAACTGAAGAACATTTACTAAAAACCTTGGTGGCAGAAGGTAATGGGAGCATTATGATGGCTGCCACAATGGTTGGCAAACAATTTATCGACCAGGCTTTAGCCTGCGGAGTAGAACGAATTATCCTCTTCTATGCCGTTTCAGATCGTCTTTTGCTTTTAAGAGATGCAGAAGTTCGCAATTTAACAGCGCCCCCAGAGAAAATAGAGGATGACAATCTCCCTAATGCACTTGTTCGCCGCGTCCGCCAGAATATGATTAATAAAGTTTTGGAAAATCTGCGTTACGCGACGAGTCCAGAAATTGGTTTAAAAGTAGAGTTTGCAGCCGAAGATGCCAGCCGCGCCGATTTTAACTTTTTAGTCGAGTGCATTCGCTCATTCCAACCCTACATCGAACACTTTGTCCTCTGCGACACAATGGGAATCCTCACTCCAGAGAAAACTTATGTATGGGTTCGCGACCTCTTAGAATTCACCGATAATGCTGCTTTGGGAGTGCATTTCCATAATGACTTAGGCATGGCTCTCGAAAATACCCTTCAAGCTGTCATCGCAGGAGCTTCACTGATTTCCGGCACATTTCTAGGTATCGGCGAACGGGCAGGAAATATCCCACTAGAGCAAGTTTTAAATGGGCTTAGATGGCGCTTTGGAATAGAAGTAGAGGGAATTGATTATAAAGCGCTAGCCCAAGTAACAAACTATCTAGATTCTCTAGGAGCTCGGCCGGCTCTCCCTTACTCTAAAGCTGCCTTTCGTCACGAAAGCGGCATTCATGTAAATGGCTTTTTACGCGACCCCGATAGCTACCACATCTTTCCTCACGCCTCACCGGAAATTTGGTTTGGGAAATGCAGTGGAGCCAGCAATTTCCAGTACCTTTTCGAGAAGCAATTAAACCAACCTCTCTCGCCTCAAGAATATAACCGAATGCGAGATAAAATTAAATCTTTTTCCATTCAAGAGGAGCGTTGTTTTTCGCCTGAAGAAATAGTCGAGCTATACAAGCAAGGATTTTTTAATGAATGAGCTATATCGCGTGGTAGTTCTCCCCGGCGAAGGAATCGGGCCAGAAGTAGTAGACGCTTCCTTAAAAGTTCTTCAGCATTTAGCGCAACTAGAAGGGTTTTCTCTAGTTATAAATTATGCCTTAATCGGACAACCCGCCTTCGAGGAATTTGGAAATTTTTTCCCCGCACAAACGGCACAAATATGTGAAGAGTCTGATGGGATTTTGTTCGGAGCAGTGACGAAGGGTGGTATTCTCGAACTCCGCCAACACTTTGACTTCTTTATAAACCTTCGCCCTGTGTGTCCCTTTGAAACTTTATTGAATAAATCTAGCCTCCAGCCCCAAAAGATTCAAGGACTCGATATATTGTTTGTGAGGGAATTGGTAAGCGGAATATATTTTGGCCCATCGGGACGAGAGCAAGACGATAATGGCTGTTATGGCTATCACACAATGAAATACTACGATTGGCAAATTCGCCGCATTGCTAGAGTCGCTCTCAAAAAGGCTAAAGAGCGCCGAGGGTTGCTCACCGTCGCCCACAAGGAAAATGCTCTCCCAAAAATACCTTGGAGCTGTTTAGTGCAGGAGGAAGCCAAGCATTTCCCTGAGGTTGTAGTGGAACCTATGTTAGTAGATAACTTAGCTATGCAACTGGTACGGGAGCCGAAGCGATTTGATGTTATTCTAGCTGGAAATCTATTTGGGGATATTCTCAGCGATATAGGAGGGGCATTAGTAGGTTCCATAGGCTTATTACCCTCTGCTAGTATTAACGAGCGAGGATTCGGTCTTTATGAGGCTATACACGGTACAGCACCAGATATTGCTGGGATGGGTATTGCTAATCCTTTAGGAACGATGGGAGCAGTTGTATTAATGCTCCAGCAGTGGGGAGAAACTCATGCTGCTACTCGCTTAATTCAAGCTATGGAAGGAGTTTTAGCTTTGGGCTACCGCACGGCTGACTTAGCTCCCCAAGGTCAAGAAACCTTGGTGAACACAAAAACTTTAACTGAGCTTATAATTCAACAACTCTCTGAACTAGCTTTGGCAAATAAGGAGGAATAAAACTTATGAAAACTGAACCAAAAGTGTTGATTCTTGAGGATGATATTAATACAGACGATATTATACCAGCTAAACGGTGTACTACTGCCGATCCAGAGTATTTAAAACAGTATGCTTTTGAACATCTAATCGGTGAAGGCACTCTTCTGGGCTATGACGAAATTGAAGCCGGACACAATTTCGGCTGCGGTTCAAGTCGGGAACACGCCCCTATTGCTATTAAAGCTGCTGGTATTAAAAAAGTCCGCGCCCACTCTTTTGCGGAGATATTCTACCGCAATAGTATCAATATTGGTCTGGTTTTAGAAATTTATTCCCAACCTCAAAATCATCCAGTAGTTGAAGCTATTGTGAGGGCAGGTGGTTTAATTCCTTTTAACCAAAAGCGACAAAAAGGTCAAATTTCTATTCCTAAAAGTGTAACTTCTGCTAGGGCAATGACTATGGCAGAAAAACTTTTGGCACGCGCTTCTGGAAATGATTATGTACAGCCGGGTGAAACAGTTTTTGTTCAGGTCGATCTAGCGATGTCTCACGATGCTGTAGCTGGACCAGTTGCTAAGGTTTTTTACGAGCATTTTGGGGAAGATGCCAAACTTTGGGATGTCCACCGGGTTGTTTTAGTAGCAGATCACTTTATCCAAGTTAACGATGTGCGAGTAGATCCTAAAGCTACCTTACTATATTCGGAAATGGTGCAGTTTGCGCGATCGCAAGGCTGCCATTTATTAGATGTAGTTTCGCCTGGAGAAGCTGCGGGTATTTGTCACGTTTTGCTACCGGAAAAGGGTTTTATTCATCCAGGTACTATTGTGGCTGGGACGGACTCTCACACTTGCACTTATGGGGCTTTTGGATGTTTTTCCACTGGCGTGGGAACGACGGATATGGCAAATATTTTTGCAATGGGGGATATGTGGGTGGGGGTTCCTCCAACCCTACTTTTTAAACTTGAAGGAACTTTGATCAAATATATTACTGCTAAGGATATTATTCTGTTTATCCTTGGCAAAATTGGTTGTGACGGTGCTGCGGGTAAGGTGATGGAATTCCGAGGCAGTATTATCGATCAGATGCCAATGGAAGAACGCATGACTTTATCTAATATGGCGATCGAGTGCGGTGCGATGTGCGGGTTAATTCCTCCTGATGCCACAACTCGCCAATATTTGCAAAGCTGTGGTCAAGATTCATTTGAGGAAGTTGTTAGTGACCTGGATGCTGATTATGAAGATATCTATCAGTTTGATTTAAGCGATTTAGAACCACAGGTAGCTTGTCCTCCTAAACCAGACCAAGTAGTTGGAATTAGTGAGTTAGGAGAAGTGCCTATTACTAAGGCTTTTATTGGCTCTTGCACGGGGGGGAAACTTTTCGATCTGGCTCAAGCTGCCGAGGTACTTAAAGGCCGTCATGTAGCCCCTGGTGTAAGTCTTTTTATTGTGCCAGCTTCCTTACAGGTGCGGCAAAGGGCTGAAAATTTAGGGTATATGCAAATATTTGAAGCGGCGGGAGCTACAGTTCTCAAATCAGGCTGTGGGGCTTGTATTAATGCTGGACTTGGAGTGTTAGGTAAGGAGGAGACGGGTGTTTATGCTACCAACCGGAATTTTAAAGGGCGAAGCGGCGATCCAACTGCGAAGAACTATTTAGCTTCTCCTCGCGTGGTAGCTATTTCGGCAGTTGAGGGGAAAATTAGCGCTCGACTCACTGAAGAGAAGGTAATCGCTAATAAGCTCTCGCTCATCTAATTTTCCACCAAATCGCTCTAGACTATACCAGGGTTTTAGCTTCCACATTATACAAGTTAAATAGGTGATGGCTTACTAGCTTGCTGAGTTCCGTGCTTGATTGGGATCTCAATCACAAACTCCGCTCCATTTCCTGGCGCTGAAATACAAGTTAGCTTACCATGATGTTTTTCTACTACAATCTGGTAGCTAATAGCCAATCCCAAACCAGTGCCAGAGCCGACACGTTTTGTAGTAAAGAATGGGTCAAAAATCTTCTGGCTTACTTCCTCTGTCATCCCCGCTCCATTGTCGGCAATCCGAATCTCTACTTGGTTAGTATTTATGAGTCTGGTACGAATACGAACTTGTGATTTTTTATTGTGGATTGATGCTATACGAGAAGTCACTAATGATTCCTCTATAGCATCAATCGCATTGCTGAGTATATTCATAAATGCTTGGTTCAGGAAGCCGGCATAACATTCTATTTCAGGGATCTGACCATACTCTTTAATAATTTCAATTCCAGGATGGTCGGGCTTAGCTTTTAGCTGATTTTGCAACAGTAGCAGAGTGCTATCGAGCCCTTCATGAATATCTACTCGTTTCATTCCCGCCTCATCCAATCGCGAGAAATTTCGCAGCGACAAGACAATCTGGCGGATGCGTTCTGCCCCTTGCTGCATCGATTCAAGCAGCCTAGGAAAATCGGAAATTAAGAATTCCAAATCGATACTTTCTGCAAAATTCAGAATTTCAGGAGTTGCATTAGGCAATTGAGCCTGATAGAGATTCAGCAACCCCAGCAAGTCATGAAAATAGTCGCTAGCGGGGGTAAGATTGCCGTATATAAAGTTAATTGGGTTGTTAATTTCGTGAGCGATACCAGCAACCATTTGCCCCAGGCTTGACATTTTTTCAGTTTGAATTAGCTGAGTCTGTGTCGCTTGCAATTCTTTTAGGGTAAGTTCAAGTTGAATTGCTTGTTCTCTCAGCAGGCTATTTTTTTGTTTTAACTGCTGAGTCCTCTCTTCTACTTTTTGTTCAAGCGTTTGGTTGTAATCCTCTAATTGTTCATTAGCTGTTTTCAAGTTTTGAGTAGCGGTTTCCAATCTCCCATAGAGCATCGCATTTTTAAGGGATATAGCTATCTGTGAAGAAAGTATTTTTAATAATTCCAGCCTTTCCATTGTAAAGGCACCAGTTGTTATATTATTTTCCAAATAAAGAATACCAATCAGCTTGCCTTGATTAATAATAGGCATAGATAATATTGACTTCGGTTTGGTTTTTATGATGTAAGGATCGTTTATGAATCTTTGTGACACTGCTGCATCATTTAAAACCACATTTGCTTTAGTTATGCCTACATAATTAATTATGGTAATGGGCAGATTATCACTGTTTTCGACGGGGGATTCTGAACACAATACAACCACATCTTTCTCCACAACACCTGTAGCTTCTATCACTAACTTTCCATCTTTTTCTAAGATCAGGCACCCTGTTGTAGCTCCAGCATTTTCCATCACAATTTTAAGTAACTTGTCTAGCAACTTATCAAGAACTATTTCTTCAGCCAAGGCTAGATATGCTTTGTTCACAGTGGACAAATCCAAAACTGCCGAACTTCCTCCCGTGGTCGATGTTGTTGTTCTATTAATCTCTATGCCTATGGATTCTCGCATCAGCATCTCGGAAAATACCAAAGGATATCTAGACTCTAAATCTTTAACTTTAGTTTTAGCTCCCCAACGAATATACCCGTAGTAAGCTTGTGTTAGATAAATTTGAGCAAACTTGTCTCTGCCGAGGGAGAAATAAAACTCTGCTGCTAGTTCCGATGCTAGTGCTTCTTCCTGAATGTATCCTTGTTCTTTAGCTCCTGCTATAGCTCTATCATAATATTCCATTGCTTCTTTAATTTGCCCTTGTACCCGTGCTTTTTCCGCCTCCACAAGCTCGTACTTATGCTGATAATTTGTGGGAGCAGACTCAGCCCACCGCTGCATTTTTGCTTGATTTATCTCTACTTGACTTATATACTCTATTTTGTCGTTACTTTCGGCATCCTTATACAGAGCAAGGAGAGCTAGAGAATAGTATAGGTTGTGTTCACTTACGTACATCATCCCACTCATAGCTTGTTCATATTTGACCCCTAGCTTTGCATTTTCAACAGACTGACTAGGAACCTTAAACAAATAGGACAAAATGCACTTTGCAAGGTAAAACCAGAAAAACAAAGTGTAATTATTAGATTTAGCTAAATCAGGCAAGTTTCGCTCTTCGTTAAACCATTCACCATTTAAGCTATATCTATCCTCAGTTTTTTCCATTAAATTAAACAGTAGCTGTCTCCATATCCTTAAGGATAAGCTTGGATATTCCTGTTTTAATTTCAGCAGTATATCAATATATTGACTCTGTTTATTAGCAACAGAGTCCAGGTTTTCTCCTGCCAGCAATGGATAAACGCAATAGTGAATAGCATTATAGCCAGCATATTCTATATCTCCCGTATCTAACCCACTTTGAATTCCTTCAAGGAAAGGTTCTAGTGTTTTTCTTGCATCCTCTTTCCAGTGTCTTATAAAACCATTAAATACCAAGGTAACTTTTGATTTTAGTTCTCTAGCATTTAATTCTCCCAAAAGCGAAACTGCTAGTTGACCAAATTTAAAGCCAGCCTCGATCTCTCCTTGGAAACACAAGAGTAAACCATAAAGAACATACGCATGAGGAGCCTGTAAAGAATTCCCATATTTTCGACAGAGATTGACCATCTGAAATGTAACCAGCGGGAATAGATTGGGAGCTAGAACAAAAACAGGAGCAATAGCTGTATTTAAGATCCTCATGGCTGCAAGCTTATAGGGATCGGTCATAGCTGGAAGATTGTAACAGTCCTCAATAAATATTTTAGTAGGTGACTCTTCTTCCAAGCGAAAATCGAGCATTTCTAGAACTTGTAAAGATGTATCTAATGCTTCTTTAATTTTATTCTGGGAACTGTAAAACTGTATTTTTAACTCGTAAATCTTAAGACTATCTAAAAGACATTTAGCTTTTTTTAAAACCACTTCAGCTAGATGACTCGCCCGATTAAAATTAATAGTTAAATATTCGGCTTCTACTGCTTCTACATACAGAGAAAGGGTCAATTCATACTGAATAATCCAAGTAGATTCTGCCAACAGATCTAAACCAACATTTAAATACCTGGCAGCGGCTTCATAAGCCGCTGCTGCTTTTGCTTTCTGACCAGCTATTAAATTTAGTTGAGCCAGATTATCCTTTTCTTCTTGAAGATTAAGTAAGTCAGTGCCAAAATTTAGTTGGTTGACCAGATCAAAAATATTTTCTTTTTTTTCTTCATTATTTGTATTTTGCAACATTAGTTGACCAATTTTTAGGTGAGTTGCTTTTTTCTCTTCCTCTGGAATGAGCGAGTAGGCAGCTTGCTGCACCCGGTCATGCAAAAACTTATAAGATACTTTGGAAGTATTAATTTCTGATTGAGATCCTTGACCACTAGCCATTACCAATGACTCATTACCATTGAAGAGTAAAGGAAGCTTATAGGCACTTTCCCCGATGGGTAAAATTAGGGCTTCCTGAAGCCCATCCCATAAAGCAGATGCCGTTTCTGATATAGATTTTTCACTTACTATTGCTAAAACGTCTAAATTAAACCTGTTGCCAATACAAGCTGCTAACTTTAAGACTTTCTGGGTATCTGGAGGCAGTTTTTGAATGTTTCTGGCTATGAGTTCTACGACATTATAATCTGCGATCGCAACACTTTGAATTTGCCCCATATCCCACTGCCATCTGCCCATGCTGAAGTCAAATGTCAACTGTTTTTCTGCGTAAAGGGATGTGAGCAGTTGAGTTAGAAAAAAGGGATTGCCTTGAGTTTTATTGTAAACTAACTCAGCTAATAACTTGCACTTTTCTCTTTCATGGTTATTGTTTTTAGCAAGCAAACTTTCTTGCTCAATTTCTCCGTGTTGCTGGGAAAAACAAGTAAGAGGAGCGGCTGCTGATGATCTGTTGTCACCCAAGGTATCAGCGACTAATTGATTTACTGTACTAAGTGTCAACGGTTGGAGAATGATATTATTTATTATTGACCCGCATGAATAAATACTATCTAAGGTCTGCATTAACGGATGAGTTGCGCTGACTTCGTTATCTCGATAGGCTCCAATCACCAATAAATATTGACTATCTGGGTCAGTTAGAAGCACATGAATCAATTTCAAAGAAGCAGAATCTGCCCACTGTAAATCATCCAAAAATAAAACTAGGGGATGTGCTTTTTGGGTAAAAACATGAATGAATTGTTTAAAGGCAAGATTGAAACGGTTGTGTGATTCGATCGCCCCTAATTGAGAAACTTGAGGTTGCTCGCCAACGATCAATTCCAATTCTGGAATAACGTCAATTATAACTCTAGTATTTTGTCCTAAATCATTTAAAATCTTCTGTTTCCAAAAGATAATTTTTTCAGGGCTTTCTGTTAATAGTTGCCGAATTAATTCTTCAAAAGCTTGAATTAACGCTCCATAGGGAATATTTCGTTTAAATTGGTCAAACTTACCTGCAATAAAATAACCCCTTGCTCCGACAATGGGTTTGTGGATTTCATAAACTAAGCAAGATTTACCTATTCCTGAGTAACCAGAAACTAGCATCATTTCGGCTGTTCCAGCGCTAACTCTGTCAAAAGCATCCATTAGATTGGCTACTTGTGTTTCTCGTCCGTACAGTTTTTGTGGGATCAGAAATTGACCGGACTTATCACGCTCACCCGGAATGAAGTTAGAATTTGTGCCAGTTTGTTGTAATTGATTTAGACATTGTTCTAGATCCGCTTTCAGACCATAACCACTTTGATATCTATCCTCAGCAGTCTTGGCTAATAATTTCATCACTATGTAACCAATTGCTTTGATAATCTTACCATTTTGAATTTTAGATGTGGGATTATCGCTCGTAAATTCTAGTCTGCTGTTTTGCTCTTTTGCCATAATTTCCCAGAGTGGGGTCGGCTGTTTCGCGATGTGGCAGTGAACTAATTCCATCGGATCTGTAGCCTTAAATGGTAATTCACCGCACAGCATTTCATAGAATGTGATACCTAAAGAGTAGAAGTCTGTCCGATAGTCAATTGAGCGATTCATTCGCCCTGTTTGCTCTGGCGAGATATAGGCGATTGTGCCTTCTAGTAAAGTGGGATGGCTGAGTGTTTGGGTTTCTCTAGACAAGCGCGTGGCAATGCTAAAGTCAGTAATTTTTACTTCTAACGTAGCAGGAGTGATGATGATATTTGTCGGCTTAATATCTTTATGAATAATTTTGTTATCATGCAACTTACCCAGAGTATCTGCTAACTGAATTGCAATTTTTAAGAACTCTTTGAGTTCAAGTTTGCGACCATTAAAAAAGTTTTTGAGGGCTTCTCCTTTTGAATCTTCCAATATCAGTGCTAGACCATGATGATGATTTTCCAATCCATAGGGCTTGACAATACCTTCTAAATTGAGATGTCGGGAGATTTCATATTCATGTCTCAATTGCATAATCTCTTCGAGAGTAGGATATTCTGCGATCAGGGCTTTGATAATCACAGCAGTCTGATCTTCCCTCCTCTCTGCGCGATAAACTACTGTATTTAAACCTTCACTAATTTTTTCTATTAGTTTGTAATTTGCCTTGATATTCATAAATATTGTATCTCTGTTAACAGTATTTGATGCTGTGCGAAAGTAAATAGTGGGGGCAGTTTGGCTAAATATTGTTTTGTTTCTTTAATTAATATTGAAACTAGAAAAAAGTATTGTTTCGTTAAGTATCTTAAAAAAGTCTGAACTTTTGTAAAACATATTACCCTTTTTATCTAAGTTTTATATTTTTGATGATAACACATCCCCCAGCTAAGTAGATAGGCGCAAAGCAATATAAATGGTCTGTGGGGCGGGTTTAGCCCGTAATCATTGCTAGGAGAGATTTTGCCCTTTTAAAACCCGCCCCGCCCACCTTCGTTTACAGCGGTTTTCAATCGTATTAGGTACAGTAACTACAATGAGTGAAGCAATTTTTGAGAGCTTTGAGAGCGATAGAGTCGAATCCGTACACAAGTGCTGACACTCAGGTGTAATTACTTACGTGCACCAACCCAACGTAGATATTTTTTGAGGTGAAACTCTTCTGCTTTTAATCGGATTTAAATCGGGAGAAAAAGGAGACAGGTAAATAATTCGCTTCTCCTACGGATTCAATCAATCCACCCTTCGGAGTACCCCAGTATATTTCTCGTTAACGTAGGTTTGGAGCGATTGCTGAGAAATCAGGATCGCACGAGCAATCCCGGCAAGTGAAATACGTTCTAACAACAATCGATCAATTAGTTCTCGTGTCTCCTGCTCAATCACCTTATAAATGCGGATGTTCTGCGAATTGCCGATCGCACTTAACACACTTAAACCGCTGTTTACTGTTGTGAATGCGACCGTTTTTGACTGTCTGGCAAGAAGAACAGTTAGGACAAAGAGGCATTGTCAGGGATATATTAGCAAGAACTACTGCTAATCTAGCATCATTACTTCTAGGAGACTACCGGAAAAACCCAGGGTAAGAGCATCTCAATCAAGCTTTACAAAAGGAGTTGAGAACAGTCATCATATAATCATTATTCATAGAAGC
>NZ_JAUBRK010000155.1:0-2296 GCF_036701825.1 Microcoleus sp. MOSTC5
ATGCACCTTACTTGCTCTCCCTTTTTGGACACTATACTTAATTTACCACTATTTAAGCCTTAACTGAACCGTATTGATTGATAGCGGCTGTCCGAGGAGAGTCGAATAGAAGGAGAATGGTTATCCAAACTGGCATGAATGGTAAACATACCAAAAATTAGAACATCTCCCGCCTCGAATTCGGAACTCAACCAACGTCCTCCGTATTTACAGCGCAAAGAAACCGGGTTTTTGGATAAGGCTCCATCCCACCATTTTTGATTTGACGCATACAAAGGGGCCGTTTTTCTGTTGGCACAATAGCGATCGACATCTTTACATCCATAGCTATTTTTAACAGTCTCTAGATGATGAGAATTTTCCAAAATCATCAACCCCCCTAATTCCCAAGGAATATCGCCTAATGGAGTCCAAGCCGTGTAAAGCTTGTCAGTTCCCCGTCCCATATACACAATGTCACAATGAGCGTAAGTTCCTTTTCCTGGGGCGACGGCTCTCAGCCAGGTGTAATCGTAATGCCGGACTTGACCGCCTAAAAAAATTCCAAAAAATTCCATCATCCGTCCCGAATAAAGCAGTGTTTTCAGTGTTGAACTCCTGCTTGCTAAATCGGGACGGAAATGTATGTTTAATCCAGGTTTAGCGATGCAATCTAGAACAGGACTTGAGACTTCCAAGCTTCCCTCAGCAGCTAAACAATCTGCAATTTCCTGACGAGATTGCCAAACCTCTTGAGAGTTAAGAAAGGCTTTTAAGTATAAATAACCGTCTTGTTGCATCCTCCGTCGCAATTACTCTGGCTGTCCGAGTACATCGGAGGAATCCCTTAAATAACCAAAAGCCTCCTCACTGCAATCTAGTTCATTACCTAGGGAACTTAGGGCTGTTTTTGTTTGTCTAATCAGCATCGTGGCTACCCGTTTAAGCCGGGACAGGAGAAACTTCAGTATTCAACAGATGTGCTGGATAATACCTTTACCGGGGGTGGATTATCCATCGTATCTGCTGGATAACATCCTAATTTTAAATTAAACAGAAACGAAAGCAGGTTCAGTCTGGGTTCTTGGGTGTTATCCGTGACTTTTGCTGGATACCACCCCCTATATCAGTCTTCTCCAAGATTAGCCTATGTCGCAACCTACCGCTCCTATGCAGCTTTACCGCTTGTTTGAGATAGAGCCTTCGCAGAGCAGGAACGAGTGCGATCGCCCCCCGCTGTATGTTGGGTTGAGCTTGTCATGTCAAGGCTTGTAAATCACTAGGTAAGGTGAAACCAAACATGATTCGATGGGGCGATCGCACCGGGGTTGAGGTGGAGAAGCAGTGATGAGTGTCGGGTTTCACTCTCAACCCGATCTCCTAGATCCGGTGAACGCATTAAGTTGAAGGATACAAAGCGCTCGCTTGCATTAGATTTCAAACTATAAATCTAGCAGTCACACTTCACTCTCCAAGCATTGGTCTTATCTGCAATCTCTAGAAGTTCTAATTAGAACCGCTATAAATAGAGCTCCGAACAGGACTCTACTGCTCTTTTTACCGCTCGGCTTGTTCACGTGTTAATAACAAAGCTTTTTGGATGGCTGCTTTTCCTTCTTCCGTTCTGTCTACAGCATTAAGCACAAATCCCAGGTTATAGTAAGCTGCCGCATAGCTTGGATCGAGTTCGATCGCTTCTTCAAATGCTGCAATTGCTGCATCAAATCGACCTTGATTACCAAGTATTTGTCCGAGGTATTGATATACAACAGCCGAATTGGGTGCCAGTTCTGTAGTGCGCTGAAGTACGGTGATAGCATCTTCGTATCTGCCCTACTTATTCAAAGCAACACCTAAATGGTAATGTGCAGCAGCAGATTGAGGAGCAACCTGAATTGCCTGTTGAAAATTATTAATTGCCTCGCCGTATCTCTCTAGATTTACAAGTACCATACCAAGACCAACAAAAGCCTGTGGTTGGCTCGAATCAATCTCGATCGCTTTTTGATAGACTGTCATAGCCTCGGAAAATCTTTGCCGCTCGGCTAGTGTCGCAGCCATATTCAGGTAAGCTGCTGAATAATTAGGTGCAATCCTAATAGCGTTTTGGTAGGCCCAGATAGCTTTCTCACCTTGACCTTGATAATCCAAAGCCATTCCTAGCTTGAGGTAGACATACGCATTACCAGGATCGTGCTTCAGAAAACGCCTCCATATTGACTCAGCCTCAACATACAGCACTTCCGGGTGTTATGAGGTACAATAAGAATAGATGAAAAAAATACACCAATGAAAGCATATTCAGTTGATTTACGAA
>NZ_JAUBRK010000086.1:0-4389 GCF_036701825.1 Microcoleus sp. MOSTC5
GCTTAAAAATATTCTCCGTTCTATCAAGACTACTAATTATCAAGAATTAGCCAAAGCCATAGAGTTGGCGTTCAGTCTGGTTACATCATCAAATATTTTTAACTGGTTTACACACTGTTGTTATTGTACCTCATCTTTCTGAGAAAGGCTATAATTTGACAATTTAAACAACAACTCCAGACAACCAATGTATATAATGAAACTCCCGGTTTTAGATGTTTCACGAATTTAAGACGACTCAAATCATTAGAGTCAAATTTACCATCATATTTGCGAGGTGCGCCCAGTTTCTTTTGTTCACCTGTATAAAGATAGCGTAGGTTAGCATCAACTCTTAACTTGCCAATAAAGTCTAAATTTAACTCCCGCACAGCATCCCAGAATTTAGAGCGGTAGTAATAGCCATCAGCCACCAAATAACTTACAGAAGTAGGGAAGAAATAACGAGTATTCTTTAGATGTTGTGCATAGTCATCAACTCTTGTGATGTCAGGCTTTGAACTTTGAAAGTCAGGTTTTTTGCGAGTTTTTCTTGACCAGCAATTCTGCGGTTTTTGGGGCAGCTTTTTCGCAGGCTTTATTTGAGGGCGTGATGGAGTTTGTTGTACACTTAAGCTATAAGATAAACGAGTCTCAATTTCGACAATAGAAATCACAGAAATTTCCAATCCCTCTTCCGATTTTCCCGCTACACCATTATAAAAATAAGCTTTACCGTCAGTTTTTTTGCCACTTTTTCTTAAGAAAGAACAATCAATAACAGCAATGACCGTGTGTTCAGGATTTAAAGCTTTTTCGAGGAAATATTGATTGAATTGTGGAAAGTTAAAGCTTTTGAGAAAGTGACGACGGTAGTTTTTTTCGCTCAAACAACTATAACGACTGAGATTGGTGAAGTTGATTTTGCCATAGCTCAGTAAAATAGTTGAGAATAAAGTGATTAAAAACTTCTTTTGGGGTTGACTAATCCCTGGCATTTGTTGTAAGATAGATTCAATAATGTTCATAAGGCAATCTGTTGAGCTTGTGTGTTTTTATAGCTTAACCGAAAAGAGTGCCTTTTTTTCTGTTTATTTTGGGTTCAGATTGCACTCACTGTTTTCACTTCTCTGCGGTATTGCGTAAGCGTTGCTTGCCGAAGGCATCGCATCTCTCTTTAAAAACTGTCCGAAGTATTGTTAGAGAGGGACGAAAGGCAAGTGTAAAAGTGGTGTCAAGCGCCGAGTGCTATAAAGTTTCTAACCAGGATTGAGTATTGTGAGGAACGCCACAGAAGTTACGATCTGCTGTGGCGTTTTGTTCGGAGAAGAGGCGACTTTCGCGGCTAATTCTAAGCCTCAGAGCGTAATATCTCTGATAGGAAATCCGAGGAGCCGATCGCCCCGTTAACCCCCACCAAATTCGCTAAAACCCGATCTGTTCCTGCTACTTGCAGCAACATACCGTTCGGAGTGGCGCTAAATTGCAACTGCTGGAAACTCAGGCCGTCGCTCACAACAAACTTATCCACGCCTACCTCGAAGTTAATCACAGTATCAGTACCACCATCAGCACTCAACACAAATCGATCGCTCCCAATACCTCCAATTAAAGTATCATCGCCCAAGTCGCCAAACAGCCAGTCATCTCCAGCACCCCCATTGAGAAGGTCGCTATCTTTACCACCAATCAGGGTATCGCTGCCAGCATCTCCGTTGATAGTATCTTGCCCTTCGTTGCCGTAGAGCAAGTCATCCCCGTCACCGCCGTTGATGCAGTCTTGCTGGTCGTTTGCGCCCACCGAGACACCCCGGTTATCGGAACGATCGCCATAGATGGTATCGCTGCCCTCGTCACCGCAGAGCTCATCGCTGCCGTCACCGCCGTAAATCAAGTCGTCGCCCCGATCTCCGTGTATGAGGTCGTTAGCTTTGCCGGCGTAAATCAAGTCGTTGTCTTGACCGCCGGCGATGGTATCGTCACCCTCATCGCCGAACAGCACATCAGCACCGATGTTGCCAAAGAGCAAGTCCCGGCTGCCAACATCTTGAGCTCGACTTCGATCGCCACCGTACATGGTGTCGTCGCCGCTGTCGCCAACAAGGGTATCGGAGCCGAGTTCGCCCCAAATCAGGTCATTATCTTTGCCACCCCAAACACAATCATTGCCTTTACCTGCTTGGACGGTATCATTACCGTGGCCGCCGCCCATGATGTCGTTGCCGCTGCCACCAAAGATTAAGTCTTGTTCGCCGAGATCCCCGATGGACTCGGAACTGCCACTGTCGCCGAGCAGAGTATCGGCTCCTTCGCCGCCGTAGAGCGTATCGGAGCCTAATTGACCGTAGATGATGTCATTGCCTTTACCTCCGTAAGCGCGATCGTTATCTTTGCCTCCAACCAGCGTATCGTTGCCTTGTTGGCCGTTGAGGAAGTCGTTGCCGAAGCCTCCGTACAGCAAGTCGAGTCCCTGGGAGTCGCTGGCCCTTTGGTCGCGGATGCCCCCAAACAAGGTGTCGGAGCCGATGCCACCAAACAACGTATCGGAGCCGAGTTCGCCCCAAATCAGGTCATTTTCTTTACCTCCAAGGGCAATATCGTCACCTTTGCCGCTATGGATGGTATCGTCGCCCTCGTTGCCGTTAATGAGGTCTCCAGCCTCGCCTCCGAAAATCAAATCGCGAGCATCGTCAGGACTCTGGGAGTTGTTCTGCCCGGTGTCTCCGAGAATCGTATCCGCACCTCGATCTCCAAACAGGGTGTCAGAGTCTAAGTCGCCGGCAATCCAGTCGTTCTGTTTGCCTGCGAATAGGATATCGTTGCCCTCGTCTCCGTAAACAATATCGGTGTCAATGCCGCCAAAAATTGTGTCATTGTCTTCGTTGCCGTAAATTTCGTCCGCGCCGTCTTCACCTAAAAGCAGATCGTTGCCTTCAAAACCGACAATTTTTTGGTTGCCTTTGGTGTCTGCGATGAAATCATCGCCGTCGGTTCCTTTGGTGGTTTGTTCCTCTGAAAATTGTGAATTCGGCTGGATAAATCCAACTGCGGGCGGTTGCTGCGGGGGCGCAAAGTTAATTCCCGGTTTTTCAATAATGGGCGAACACTGACAGTCGGTATCTGTTTCCCCGATCGGATTTGAGATACCGGGCGCGGGTGTTGGTGTTGGTGTTGGTATGAGTGGGGGAACAGTTCCAACTGGCCTCAAGATAGCAGCAACATTAGCGCTAACGGGGCTGACTTTGCCGAGGTTGTCGGTGGCCGTGTAGCTGAAAGTTGCTCCGTTAAAGTCAACTGTGGATTGGAAAAATAGTTGTCCTATTTGTGCCGGAGTCAAAACTTGACCGGCTGTCACGGGTACGTCGCCGTTGACTGAATCTGATAAGAACAGGACTCCTTGGTTAGCTGGGGGGACGCTGGTGATGGTGTAAGAGACGATCGACCCATCGGGGTCGCTTCCTCCCAATCCCAACACCTGCACGATGCCGTTAGTCGGAACCGTGAAGTTAACATTGTTAATCGATGGCGGTTGGTTGGAAGTCGGGGAGATAGCGGCAACTGTAGCAGTGGCGGGGCTGGTAGCGCCGCTGTTATCTGTAGCGCTGTAGCTGAAATTGGCACCGGTAAAGTCGCCGGTGGATTGGAAAAATAGTTGTCCTATTTGTTCCGGTGTCAAAACTTGACCAGGCGTCACGGCTACTCCGCCGTTGGCTGGATCTCCTAAAAACAGGACTCCTTGGGCCGCTGGCGGCAGGGTGTTGATGGTGTAAGAGGCGATCGACCCATCGGGGTCACTTCCTCCCAATCCCGGCACCCGCGCGCTGCTGTTGGGGTCTACCGTGAAATTAGCATTGTTGGTTACTGGCGGTAAGTTTAGGGGATTTGGTGTGGGAGTTGCTCCTGTGGAACCGAGAGTAGCGGTAGCCAGGGGACTGGTAGCGCCGTTGTTATCTGTAGCGCTGTAGCTGAAAGTTGCTCCGGTAAAGCTACCTGTGGATTGGAAAAATAGTTGTCCTAGCTGTTCCGGTGTCAAGACTTGGCCCGGTGTCACGGCTACTCCGCCGTTGGCTGGATCTCCTAAAAACAGGATGCCTTGGGCCGCTGGCGGCAGGGTGTTGATGGTGTAAGAGGCGATCGACCCATCGGGGTCACTTTTTCCCAATCCCGGAATTTGCGCGGTGCTGTTGGGCTCTAGGGTGAGGTTAGTATTGTTGGCTGCTGGCGGTTCGTTGGGAGTCGGTGTGGGAGTTGGTGTTGGAGTTGGTGTTGGTGCTGGAATCGGTATGGGTAATGGTGTGGGAGTGGGTGTTGGTACTGGTGCTGGAGTCGGTGGGGGTGTCGTTCCTGTTAAACCGAGATTAGCGTTAGCTGGGGGGCTAACTGCGCCGAGGTTATCTGTGGCGCTGTAGG
>NZ_JAUBRK010000086.1:4489-5217 GCF_036701825.1 Microcoleus sp. MOSTC5
GGGCTAACTGCGCCGAGGTTATCTGTGGCGCTGTAGGTAAAATTGGCACCGGTAAAGCTACCTGTGGATTGGAAAAATAGTTGTCCTATTTGTGCCGGTGTCAAAACTTGACCCGGTGTCACGGCGACTCCGCCGTTGGCTGGATCTCCTAAAAACAGGATGCCTTGGGCCGCTGGCGGCAGGGTGTTGATGGTGTAGGAGGCGATCGATCCATCGTCAGTTCCTCCCAATCCAGGCACGGGGGCGCTGCTGTTTGGCCCTAGGCTGGAGTTGGCAGGGTTGGCTACTGGCGGTTGGTTGGGTGTCGTTCCTGTTAAACCGAGATTAGCGTTAGCTGGGGGGCTAACTGCGCCGAGGTTATCTGTGGCGCTGTAGGTAAAATTGGCACCGGTAAAGCTACCTGTGGATTGGAAAAACAGTTGTCCTATTTGTTCCGGTGTCAAAACTTGACCCGGTGTCACGGCGACTCCGCCGTTGGCTGGATCTCCTAAAAACAGGATGCCTTGGGCCGCTGGCGGCAGGGTGTTGATGGTGTAGGAGGCGATCGATCCATCGTCAGTTCCTCCCAATCCAGGCACGGGGGCGCTGCTGTTTGGCCCTAGGCTGGAGTTGGCAGGGTTGGCTACTGGCGGTTGGTTGGGAATTGGAGTTGGTGTCAGAGGTGTGGTGAATGTAGCTTCGTTGTTGCCCGGAGTCGGGTCAGCCGTAGGTGAGGTACTTCTGGCGGT
>NZ_JAUBRK010000086.1:5317-26700 GCF_036701825.1 Microcoleus sp. MOSTC5
CTGTCGGTAATGGTGACGTTTTCGGCTGTGCTTGGCCCGTTGTTGACTGTCGAAATTGTGTAAGTAACTCTTTCACCCGGTGCAGCAGCAGCAGTCCCGGTTTTGGTGGTAACGACATCGGCACTAGGTGTCAGAGGTGTGGTGAATGTAGCTTCGTTGTTGCCCGGAGTCGGGTCAGCCGTAGGTGAGGTACTTCTGGCGGTGTTGCTGACGCTGCCGGATGCAGGTGCGATGAAGCTGACTGTGTTGTTGACGGTGACACCGCTGGCTAAGCTGGTAGCTGGCCCGAAGGTGACAATACCTGTAGCGGGATCGTAGACACCGCCGTTGGAGGGGATTACTCCTGTTAAGCCGGGAATGATGCTGTCGGTAATGGTGACGTTTTCGGCTGTGCTTGGCCCGTTGTTGACTGTCGAAATTGTGTAAGTAACTCTTTCACCTGGTGCTGCTGCCGCAGTCCCGCTTTTGGTGGTAACGAGGTCGGCACTAGCAGCAACAATTGTAGTTGAGACTTGAGAAATGGGTTGGGAACTATTGTTGTTCTCAGGTTTGTCGTCGTAAGTGCTGGAGGTGCTATAGGCAGTGTTAGTTAAGGTTGCGGGAACTGTGGCGGGAACTGTGGCGGTGATGGTGCGGATTTCGCTAGCACCGTTAGCCAGAGTCGGAATCGCCGGCCAGATGACCGTCCTCGTTGTGGGGTTGAAAGTACCGCCGTCGGAGGCGCTGACGAAACTTAAGCCCTCTGGGAGGGGATCTTGAATCAGGACGCTTTCGGCGGTGTTGGGCCCGTTATTTGTGGAGGTAATCGTATAGGTAATAGGGCTGTTGGGTATGGCGAACAGCGGGCCTTTTTTAACAATAGAAACGTCGGCTACGAGTGCAGGCGGATCTATACTTTGGATGATGACATTGTTAACTTCGTGAATGTTTGTGTTTCCCCCTGTCGAAGCAGCAAAGCCAAATTTAAAAGTAGGTGGCACTGCTCCGTTTACGGTTGCCAAATTTGGTATGTCGAGCAGTGTTTCGCCCGCATCAAATGTGCCGTTGCCGTCCAAGTCTAAGGCAACTGTAAGACGGTTAGGTGTTGCTGATGTAGTCGGGAATAAGGTAATTTGGACGGTTCTTTTAGCTTCAGCGCGAATGCTTGTACCTTTATTATCTATGCCAATGGAAACGCCAGTCAAACTGTTAGTTAAAAGACTAGAACCTAAAAATTTATAATTTTCGGTTGGTATTGTGCTTTCCCTGCCTCTAAGTCCTACTGCATCTGGGAGCTTTGCCGGGCCACCCTGTTTTCCAGCAATAGTGCTAGAATA
The DNA here is from genome assembly GCF_036701825.1 of Microcoleus sp. MOSTC5. Classification (NCBI taxonomy): domain Bacteria; kingdom Bacillati; phylum Cyanobacteriota; class Cyanophyceae; order Oscillatoriales; family Microcoleaceae; genus Microcoleus; species Microcoleus sp. MOSTC5. The sequence continues at coordinate 6,634 of NZ_JAUBRK010000086.1, forward strand.
ATTGCCAAACTCGTCTAATCCGACACCTAAATAACCTCCTACAATACCCGGTGAATTTGAATTAGTATTCTGAGCATAACCGAGAGATCCGCCAAAGCCTCCCGCTTTTGTTGGCGTAGCTGTTCCGTCAATCAGGAAAAAACTAATGCCATCCGCACCATCGGTGGCACCATTCACATCGGGGACATCACCTCTGTTATAGGCAAAGAAATCAAAGGTAACTCTCAGACCCTCAGTGGCAGAGATGGGGTTGTTGTAGATTGCAAAAGCTGATTGTCCAAAGGCGTTTGAGGTTAATCTCAAAGTACCTGTTCCGAGTGCATCGCCAGTCCCTAAAGCGGGAATAACGCCGCTGGGGTTGGGTGTACTACCTGCGGTTAAGCCTGGGTTAGCTGTAGTGGGGTTGCCAACTCCATATATCCAAGGCCCGATTACTGTTGAATTTTTAAATTCTTCAGCAGCTAAGGTAGCCAGGACTGATGTGTAGCCTTCTATGACTTTTTTTTCAAAGGCTATTTCGGTATTTATTTGTCCTGTAGCAATTTCTAATTCCCAGTCGCCACCTAATGCTGCACTCCCTGTTAAATTATTGGAAGCGGCAATATTTGCCCCGGTTAATTCGCTGAGTTTTTGTATGAATTTAAGGCCGGATTCGCCGGCTGCTATGTTACAGCCGTAAAGTAGAATGCTGCCGGATTCGTTAAGGGCTTTTCCCCACTGCTGCAATTGGTTGCTGTAGGTTTCTAGATTATCAATATTAAGTTCTGTTGAGCCGATTTCTACTGCTGCTTCTCGGCCGTGAGAAACTATGTGCAGGCTATTGATGCTGCGCTGACCCAAAATTTCCGTGATTTGCTCGATCGCCCCCCTGGTTGGATTGAGTACAAATACTTCCGTTCCTGCTTTAATACCACCGATCAATTGCTCGTAGTTTTCTACTCTGGAGTCAACAATCACTAGAGATTTTTTTGCTTCACGCTCTGCTGTAGAGCTTGCTTTTTTTAAAAAAAAGTTTTTTTTAGTGGCAATATTCGTAGATTTAGGTATTTTTACGGCAGAAAAATTCGGCAGATGGGAGATCATTTTCATTATTCCCTGATTTAGTTATTTGTTTTAGCCTACCCACCTTGAGAAAATTCTATAAACACCAAAATATAAATTTTCCATGAATTGTTTTTATATAAATAATTTAATACTTACGTATTTTTTTGAGATTTTAGGAAAGAATTGGACGAGGACTGCTGCGGGCGATCGCGGGTCGCTAAAAGGACAAATCACCCCAACTCCTACGCAAGCGTTTTCTGGCTTTGACTGCGCCAGTCAGTTCTTTTTATTGGAGAAGAGGCCATGCCAGAAGATGGAGATTTCGATCGCCAATTACTTACGCATTGCTGAAAAAAGGCAGTGATTCTGGTAACGCGAGGCTTCTCAGTACGGTTGTAAGTAGGATTTTTTGTTGAATCTTCACCGTAAGTCAACTTAAAAAGGTGGTTTCCGAAAATTGGAAAATTTTTAATTTTCGATTCGATTTACGACTGTTGGTCTTTGACATCGCCACCAAATTTACTTATCTTGAAGCCCTATCAAAAAAATCTCAGAAACACCACTAAAACATACAAAAATTAACATCCGTCAGGCAAGTTAACACGATCTAGGAGTTGACAAGTTGCATTAATCTATGATTTTAATTTTCCGGTGTCCGCAGCCAAAGGTAGTGAAGCGATCGCAGGATTTGAGAATTGAACGCGAGATTAGGTCAAAAAATTATTTCAAATACTAGGGTGAGGTGGTTTGTGCTGCGTGCGTACCCTACGGGAGAGGCAGAAAAATAGAGGGTGGCGCGATCGCACTTTCTCCGACTGCGCCACCCCCAATTCCGCACTTTTTAAACGTTAGTTAATATCGAGTTCCCGCACTAAAAAAGCCCATTCATCTGCCAATTCTTCAATGATTTTCGCCGTGGGTTTGCCTGCACCGTGTCCCGCTTTGGTTTCAATGCGAATTAACACCGGTTTTTCTCCCGCATGGGTTTCTTGCAAAGCCGAAGCAAACTTGAAACTGTGAGCCGGAACTACTCGATCGTCGTGATCGGCAGTTGTAATCATTGTTGCCGGATAAGCCGTTCCCGGTTTGAGGTTGTGCAGGGGAGAATAGCCGCGAATTGTGGAAAATTCTTCGGGATTTTCCGGCGAACCGTATTCAGAAGTCCAAGCCCAACCAATGGTAAATTTGTGGAAGCGCAACATATCCATAACGCCGACTGCCGGCAGTGCTGCACCGAACAATTCCGGCCGCTGAGTCATGCAAGCTCCCACTAATAAACCGCCGTTGCTGCCACCTGCGATCGCCAATTTAGCCGGTTTGGTGTACTTGTTTTCGATCAACCATTCAGCGGCGCTGATAAAGTCGTCAAACACGTTTTGCTTGTTCAACTTTGTGCCTGCTTGGTGCCATGATTCGCCGTACTCGCCGCCTCCCCGCAAACAGGCGATCGCATAAACCCCGCCCATCTCCAACCACACAACATTGCTAACAGAAAAACTCGGAGTTAGCGAGATGCCAAAACCACCGTAGCCGTAAAGGTAGGTGGGGTTGTTGCCATCCAACTGCAAGCCTTTCTTGTGGGTGATAAACATGGGTACTTGCGTACCGTCTTTGCTAGGGTAAAATACTTGTTTTGTTTCGTAATCCTCGGGATTAAAATCGACTTTTGGTTGCCGATAAATCGTACTTTCATCGGTCACCATATTGTAGTGGTAGATGATGTTAGGTGCAGTGAAACTGGTGTAAGCATAAAAAGTTTCGGTGTCGTGCCGCTTGCCGCCAAATCCTCCCGCCGAACCGATTCCTGGCAAGGCCACTTCTCGCACGAAAGACCCGTCTAAGTTGAAGATTTTAATCTGGGTGTAGGCGTCTTTCAAGTAGGAAGCGACAAATTGATTGTTCAGGAGACCAATGCCTTCGAGAGTTTCTGCTGCTTCGGGGATAATTTCTGTGAATCCCCCCTGAATCCCTCCTTTACAGGGGGATTCAGGGGCGGTTTCATTACCAGCGAGGGATGAAGGAGGTGGGTTGTTAGTGTCGATCGCAATTATGCGGCCCAGCGGTGCATTCAAGTCTGTTTGAAACCAGAAAAGAGAACCGTCATTGTCGATGAAACTGTACTCAGCCTCGAATTCGCTAATTAGTTCTACAACGGTTGATTCCGGTGCCGTTAAATCCTTGTAGAAAATCAAGTTTTTCGTTTCCGTTCCCTGCCAAACAGATATAATTAAGTAACGGCCATCTTCGGTGACGCCGCCGCTAAATCCCCACTCTTTCTGGTCTAGTCGCTCGTAGATTAATATGTCTTCACATTGCGGCGTGCCAATTTGGTGGTAAAACAGTTTTTGGTAATAGTTAACGTCTTCTAGTTTGGTTTTTTCGTTGGGTTCGTCGTAGCGGCTGTAAAAAAAGCCTTTACCGTCGTGAGTCCAGGATGCTCCTGAAAATTTAATCCACTTTAAATGGTCTGATAAATCTTCGCCAGTTGCCACATCGCGGACTTTCCATTCCTGCCAGTCGGAACCGGAATGTGACAAACCGTAGGCCATGTATTTGCCGTCTTCGCTGATAGCTACCCCACCCAAAGCAACCGTTCCGTCTTCTGAGAGAGTGTTGGGGTCAATTAATACTTTGGGTTCGCCGTCGAGGGATGTCAAAGTGTAGAGTACGGATTGATTTTGCAGGCCGTCATTCTTGTAGTAGAAATAGCGATCGCCTTCTTTGAAAGGTATGCCGTATTTCTCGTAATCCCAAAGTTGAGTCAGGCGCTGTTTGATTTTTTCCCGCGCCGGAATTTCGTTGAGGTAGGCAAAAGTAACCGCGTTTTGGGCTTCTACCCAAGCTTGGGTTTCCTCAGAGTCGGGATTTTCCAGCCACCTGTAGGGGTCAGGTACTTTGATGCCGTGGTAGTCGTCTGTTTGGTCGATTTTGCGAGTTGTGGGGTAGGTGAAAGGTCGATCGAATTTAGCCATGATTTTTCACTATCGGTAACTTAGTTTAGTGTAGCCTTATTATCTGTTGTTAGTCCGCTGTTAGTTCGCGCAGGCAGACTTCGTTTGCGTAGGATCGGTTTCAGCCGCCGAATAATATTGAAGAACTAATCTAACTCCCTCCTTCCTTCCAAAGCGCGAGCCAATGTAACTTCATCGGCATATTCCAAATCTCCCCCCATCGGCAAACCAAAAGCTATGCGCGTCACTAGGGTAAAAGGTTTCAATAAGTGACCGATATAAAGAGTAGTAGTTTCGCCTTCCACGCTGGGACTAATCGCAATAATTACTTCCTTAATCTTTTGCTGGCTGACGCGCCGGACTAATGGTTGAATGTTCAATTGTTCCGGGCCAATTCCATCCATCGGCGAGATAACGCCGCCAACAACGTGATATTTGCCCGTATATTCCCGCGTTTTTTCTAAAGCGATTACGTCGCGGGATTCTGACACTACACAAATGGTATGACTGTCGCGGTTGGTATTGCGGCAAATTTCGCAAACAGGGTCAGCAGATAAGTGAAAGCATACTTGACAGAAACCTACTTGCTGTTTGGCATCAATCAAAGATTTAGCTAGGGCTTGCACTTCTTCTTCCGGTCGCTTCAAAATATGTAAAGCTAAACGCTGGGCTGTTTTTGGGCCGACTCCGGGCAAGCGCTGCAATTGTTCGATTAAACGAGCTAAAGGTCGAGTGTACATTAAAAATTGGCGGTAATTGGTAATATCATTTCTGGTTGATTCGCGATCGTATAATTGGCGCGATGTAGGGGCGGGTTTTACCAACCATCTATGTTTAAAACTAAGTATATCATAAACCAGCCCCGCCCATACACTGATGACTATTGACTAATTTACCCTCCACTAATTTTAGCTTTATAGCCTAACTTTGTGATGATTTCTAGCAGTTTTTGCTTGTGTTCGCCTTGAATTTCGATTTCATTTTCCTTGACAGTGCCACCAGTACCGCATTGGGCTTTTAGCTGTTTGGCTAGAGTTGCTAAAGTTTCGGGTTTTCCCTGAAAGCCGCTGATGATTGTAACTGTTTTGCCACCGCGTCCTTTTCGGGATGCTTCGATTTTTAGGTTTTGTTGATTTGGAGGGACTTCTTGTATTCCTCGTTCTAGGGCGGCGGAGTTGTCAACATTGCCAAATTCGGAGTAAACAATTCGTTTTCCTGATTGGTTATTGGAATTGGAGTTTTTGGGTTTTGATGTACTCATAGTAGTTGGGTGTTTGGAGTTAGGCTGGGTAGCCGATGAGTTCGGCCGTCCGGCAGAGGTTGAAACCCCCGCCTCATAGCGAAAGTCCTCGGTCTAAAACTGTAGGATGTGTTTGAGAATGGTTGATTTAGATGAGTTTTCAGGGAAGATAATCTATGAGATTTACAGTTGGTTTTGCAGAGATTGTACTTGATATTAGCAGTCAGTTAAAACTGACTTTAGCTATGAGACAGGGAATTCATTCCCTGGCGGGCTTAAGGACGATCGCACATTTCCCGGTTTTGATTGAATTATATCGTTTAAGGGTGTTTTTGGAGGATTTAACCGCAGAGGGCGCTGAGGAAGAGATGAGAGGGATGGATAATTCCGATCTTAAGGGATTTGATTTGAGCGGGAAATTTAATTTTATCTACAATAGTGGACGCAGTGCGACCAAAGAAATCGGGTTTTTTACCTTATCTGCGGGCTGCAACGAAATATTTTCGTAAAAACCCAGATTCTGACCACCCTTGCATAAATCCTAATCTCGTAAGTGCGATCGGATGCAAGTGTAAAAAACCCGACTTCTTCAAGGAGTTGGGTTTCTAAGTTTTTCATGTTTCCATTCAATTAGTTTCCCCAGCGAGTGAGGAGATAACGAAAGAAAGTCCTAAAGAAGCTAAAGATAGAGCAATGTTTTCATTCAATTAGTTTCCCCAACGAGTGGGGAGGCTTCCATAATACATCCCATACAGCGCAACGTGTCCAGAGGCAATTTGCGATCGCTCCCAAAAATGTCTGTACAAATAGCCTCTCAGCCACAAAAAAAATCGCTGAAACCTTTACAGGACAATATATCGAATGCTAAAACGAACTTCCGTCATCCCAGCGATTTCTTGCAGCCGTCGCGATCGCACCCGATCGCCCACAGCCCCATCGACTCGATATAATGAAATCTGTCCCATTATCCCCACAAAGTTCGTGACAGTCACACCCCTGCATCTCACCACCGAAACCAGCGCCCAACGCCCCGACTCCCTCGGCAGATTCGGCAAATTCGGCGGCAAATACGTCCCCGAAACCCTGATGCCGGCTTTATTTGAACTAGAAGCCGCTTTCCACAAATACAGCAGCGAACCAGAATTTCAACAGCAACTCCAACAATTGCTGAAAGATTATGTCGGCCGCCCCAGCCCTTTGTATTTTGCGGAACGCCTCACCGAGCACTACGCTAAAGCAGACGGAACTGGCCCGCAAATTTATCTCAAACGCGAAGATTTAAACCACACGGGTGCTCACAAAATCAACAACGCTTTAGCTCAAGCATTGCTCGCAAAACGCATGGGCAAAAAGCGGGTAATTGCTGAAACTGGTGCCGGTCAACACGGCGTTGCTACCGCCACAGTTTGCGCTCGTTTTGGTATAGAATGCGTTGTCTACATGGGCGTTCACGACATGGAAAGACAGGCTTTAAATGTGTTTAGAATGCGCTTGATGGGAGCCGAAGTGCGGCCGGTGGCGGCGGGTACGGGAACGCTGAAAGATGCGACTTCCGAAGCGATTCGCGATTGGGTGACAAATGTGGAGACAACTCATTACATTCTCGGTTCGGTAGCGGGCCCGCATCCTTACCCGATGATGGTGCGCGATTTCCATGCGATAATCGGTCAAGAAACCCGCGCTCAGTGTCAGGAAAAGTGGGCTGGTTTGCCGGATATTTTATTAGCTTGCGTCGGCGGCGGTTCTAATGCAATGGGTCTTTTTCACGAGTTTGTCGGGGAAGAAACTGTCAGATTGATCGGTATTGAAGCGGCGGGCGAAGGTGTGGAGACGGAGAAACACGCTGCTACTTTGACTAAAGGAAGTGTGGGAGTTCTGCACGGGGCGATGAGTTATTTGCTGCAAGATAATGAAGGCCAAGTGATTGAGCCGCATTCGATTAGTGCGGGTTTGGATTATCCGGGCGTGGGGCCGGAACACAGTTATTTGAAGGATGCGGGCAGAGCTGAATATTATAGCGTAACTGATGCAGGAGCGCTGGAAGCATTTCAGCGGCTTTCGCAGTTGGAGGGGATTATTCCGGCTTTGGAAACTGCTCACGCGATCGCCTATTTAGAGACTCTCTGCCCGCAGCTAACAGGCAATCCGCGCATTGTGCTTAACTGTTCGGGACGCGGCGACAAAGACGTGAACACTGTGGCGAAAGTTCTAAATATCTAGTTTGACGGAATGTGGGGCGATCGCTCTGTAGGAATCGGTAACAATTAACTTTATTTCTCGTTTGATTTCATGTCCAAAGGTTTGATGTTGATGTGCTTGGGATTGTTGACAATCCTGCCTAAGTGTGACACGTTTATTCCGGTGCGATCGCTGCCACAAACTCCCATGAATACTAATGTTGCTTCGAGTGCTATTACTGACTTAGAAAAAGCGGTTAACCAACAGATAAATCAATACCGAGCATCTAAAAAGTTGCCGCCGCTGAGTATCGATCCGCGAATGACTCAGATAGCAAGAATTCACAGCCAAAATATGGCTAACGGTAAAGTACGTTTCAGCCACGATGGATTTGAAGGCCGGGCGAAGGCAATTACTATTCCTTATCAAAGCGTAGCTGAAAACGTTGCTTACAATTTCGGCTTCAGCGACCCGGTACGCAATGCTGTTGAGGGTTGGATTAAAAGTGAGGGCCACCGCAAGAATATGGAAGGTCAGTTTAATGTGACCGGTATTGGGGTTGCAAAAAATGCCAAAGGCGAGTATTATTTTACTCAGCTTTTTGTTCGCAGCAGGTAAGCTGAAGGATGAAGGAAGAGGGAAGAAGGAAGAGGGAAGAAGGCAGTCAACAGTCAACAGTCAACAGTTAACAGTTACCAATAATGGAATTTCCAGATTTTCAAGTGTGCGATCGTGATATTCCCGATTCTCTCTTATCTTATTATTTGACTGCTCCGGCGATCGCCGTTGATACGGAAACAATGGGTTTGCTACCGTGGCGCGATCGCTTGTGTTTGGTTCAGTTGTGCGATCCGCAAGGTAAAGTTGCTGCGGTGCGGATTGCCAAAGGCCAGACTGCGGCGCCGAATTTAAAAAAGCTAATGGAAGTTGAAAATATTGAGAAGGTATTTCACTTTGCGCGCTTCGATCTGGCAACAATGCGTTACAATTTAAGTATTGACATTGCACCTGTTTTCTGCACAAAAATAGCGAGCAAACTTGCGAGAACTTACACCCACAAACACGGACTTAAAGATTTAATCCAAGAATTGGAAAAAGTAGAACTCAACAAAACTTCTCAAAGTTCTGACTGGGGAAATTCCGAGCATCTTTCAGACGACCAACTCAGCTACGCTGCTAACGATGTCCGCTATTTGCTGAGCGCTAAACAAAAGTTGACTGCTATGTTGCAGCGAGAAGAACGCTGGGAAATTGCACAGCAATGTTTTCAGTGTTTGCCAGTTTTTGTGAGTTTGGATTTATTGCAGTACAACAATGTTTTCGAGCACGGCTAATACCATTTTAGATTTTAGATTTTAGATTTTAGATTGGGAATGACTGATGACTACCAGGGTTTAGAGCACGGGAATACAGTTGCACTCTTTTTGGGAACTGGTATAATATTCTGTCACCTCGCAGAACTGCCATCAAATTGGTTTGTAGTGAAGACTTGAGTTCTCATAAAACTCGCTAGGGCTTTAGTCCTCACTACAAACGTAATTATTATTATTTGACCGAAAGCATCCAGGATACAAGCCCCCGGATTCATCCGTGGAGAAATAAAAAACCTGTTTCCGATGAAACTTTCCCCCCGAATTTATCCGTGGGGTCAATGCTTCAATCTAAAATCTAAAATCTAAAATCTAAAATCGATTGACCGGACTTGATGTGAGTTAAAGAAAATTCAAAACAGCGATCTATGACTGATTAGGGCTGCTCGGGATTGTGTTCGTGCAGCAAAGCTTCAATTTGGTCGTCAACATTTCTAACCACCTGTTCCAAAGCGGGCAACCCCTCTAAAGGCACAGGAGAAAGGCGAGTTCGATCGCGAATTTGATTCACTTTCCGCTGCAATTCTTCGGCCAGCCGCAGCGCATCCCGACTCAAAGTAGACAACTGCTGCTGCTGGTAAAACCTCAAAGCTGCCCCCCGCAAAACTTGCAGGGTTGCTTCTTCCTTGCCGCCCACCGTCATTACCCGCAAGCGCAACAGCAAATGAGTGTTTTGATATATGCGCTCAACTTCGACTTGTTTGGGGTGTTCCACCGGGCAAACAGGCATATCTGTCAGCCGCTTCAACTCGTCGATGACCTCTTGGAACAGGACGATATCGATACCTTCGAGCATCGATTTTAAAACGCCGTCTTGACTCCAAAGAATGCGACCTTGGGACTGGTGCCGCTCAAAAAACAAGCGGCCGATACCCTCTCGCAGCACTCTACCGAGCAATTCTTGCAGCAGTTGGGGCGCGGGCAAAGTTGCCAAAACTTCCACTTGGCTTGACAAGTGCAATGCCTCGACATTCAAAACCGATAGCTGTGTCGGTGTCGGGCGAACCTCAGCGCCAGCAGGTTTAAACCGTTCAGGAGCGGGCATCGAGGGTTCTGGCACAGACAGCAGCGTTTCTGCTTTGGGGCCTGAAGTTGCTGGTGCGGGATTTTTGGGTGTTGGGGCTGCGGGGGTTTCTGTCTGGCTGGGTTCTCTGAGCTGGCTCCCGTGGAGCAAGTAAGCTGAGAGCATCGAGCGCTGAGTTTCCGAGGCAATTGGCTCTGTTGTGACTGAGCAATTCATGTAAGCTAAAATCCGCTGCACGTAGTCCAAGGCGGAATCATCTTGGGCATCGACTACGCCCAATTTAAACAGATTACCTTCTAGAGATAAAGGCAAAACTTGATAGTAAAGGCAAGCTTCAAAGGGGACAACTGTGTCGATTAGGTGAAAGATTCGATCGGAGTCCATTGTAGCTGCCGAGTCTGTTGAAGATGTATGTACCATTAGCTGCTATGTAGTTGGAAGCGCGATCGAGCGCGACGCACCAACCTGATGCGATAAATTTAAACGCTGCAACTTCCCTGACGGAGGAATTGGTCTAACAACCGGAAGCTTTTATGAAATAAAAATCCTTAGTCCCCGAATTTTCTCCCTTCTCTATTGCAGCCTCAAATTCTACCAAAAGATGGAGAACTCGATGATGACTGGCGCAGTCTAGACCAACTATCATCGATCGCGGGAGATTGCTTCCCGTGGCTGGCAACGACAGAATTATGTCTTTAACGCGCAAGTATTATAGATGCACCCGAACCGAGATTTACGGGCAACCGCTGAATTTAGGATTGGTTAAAAAACCCTAAAAAGTCGATCGTGCTGCTAGTATCTTAGCCCAGAGAGTTGACTGCGATCGTCTCCGATCGCGATCGTCACGCCAGCGCTACGATATCCCGATCGATCTAACCTGATTTGATACAAGGGGCATCGTGCGGTTTTCCACGGGGAAACTCGCAGCACTTTGTGGCTGTTCGGGAATTGATTTGTAGCGCGAATTCTGAAAAATGCTACCGCCAATTAACCGCGAGCAATTGCCTGCCACCCATGATCGATCTACTCGTTGCGGAGCGATTGAGCTGCTAAATAGAGTTTGCTCCACTCGCCGATGACTTGATTGGTTTTCAGCTTTAATTCAGATGCGATCGTCTCTACACTTTTGCCTGCTTTCAGCGATTCTACCAACTGCCGCTGCACCGGCGTGAGGTTTTGTAAATAGTGCTGCCACTGAGCGGGAGTCAAGCCCAAACTGTGTTCTTGGAGCGAAGTTTCCAGCCAGTTGGCGACTAATTCCGGTGCTTGTTTGACCGCAAAAACCCGAATCGCGTGGTAACTGACTTTTTCTCGCAAGCGGTAAATTTGCTTGATAGGAACCTTCAACTCCTCGGCAATTGCATCTTGGGAACGACCTTGCAGGTAAAGTCGCAGCCACCGGGAAGCCAGCGGATCGACTTCAGCCGCCAAGTAATTCTCAAATTCTTGTTGGACAATCTGCCGCTGAGTTTGCTGCTCTTCCCAAGCTTGATTTTCTCGATACTCGGACATTGCCTGTTCGTCTAGCAGGCTGAGCGGTTCGTCTGTATCGTCGGGTAGAACCTGTTCCGACACCAGCCGCACCCAGTCTCCGGCAGGCACTTGCGTCAACCCGCCCCGCTGGGAACGCCGCAGGTAGTTGACAAAACGGTACACTAGCAGCGGCTGGTTGCGGATCGGCCGCAAGCAGTATTCTTCTGTGCTCGCCAGCAGCAAAGCATTTCGCAGGCGTCTGTCTGAGGTGCATTCGGCAATCCAGGCGACTTGCTGCTGCAGGTAGCGATCGGAATTGAGCATTTCCTGAATCACTTCTTGCAGTACCTCCACCGCACTCCGCTGTCTGTCGCGACTCAGGGAAACCCACGCTTGGATTTTTTGCCGGAGCACCACTAAACCGCCGAGCCGCCCGATCAAGTTGCGGTAAGCTTTTTCTGGCGGTACTCCCAGATACCGAGAAAGCAAAATTCGATATAAAAAGTCGATCGCGCCGGAGGCGACGGTTAGCTGAGCCGGAGCAAGAGTGTCAAATCTTTCTGGCCTGTCTCCCAACAGCCAGCGGACAACGCTCTCGCGAGTGCTAGAACTCTCATCCGGGCAATCTTGTTCAAGTCGCGACTTCCAATCTTGTGCCAGTCTTTCCGCCAAGGTCATGAGCTGTTGAGCTATTTGTCTTTCACCCCCGATTTTACGTGGTATGCTGATCATTTGATTCTTTTTTGGATCTAATAGGACTTGCGCATCGCTAAAATAATTCTGTATTTGGGTTGTCGCGATCGCAATTGCAGGTTTTTTTTAACTGGCGATCGGTAACTTTTGTAATGATTGAACGGGCAGATTAATTGCCTATTGACACAAACACCTAAAACTGTTATATGGCTAACTTTTTATTAGAACTCGGTACGGAAGAATTGCCCGCATCTTTTGTCAAAGGCAGCGCCGAGCAGTGGCAGCGGCTTGTACCTGCAAGTCTGGCAGAAGAATCCTTGACAAATGACTCAATTAATGTATACGCTACTCCGAGGCGTTTGGCCGTTCTGGTGAAAGGACTGCCAGTTCAGCAATTAGATAGAGAAGAAGAGGTAAAAGGGCCGCCGGCGAGTTCCGCTTTTAAAGATGGCAAACCGACGAAAGCAGCGGAAGGTTTTGCGAAAAAGCAGGGCGTAGAAATTGATGCTTTGGAAGTTCGCGCTACCGATAAAGGCGATTTTGTTTTTGTGCTCAAAAAGATTCCGGGGCGGATGAGTGCGGATATTTTGGCAGAACTTGTGCCGCAGTGGATTAATAAGTTAGAAGGCAAAAGATTTATGCGGTGGGCCGACGGAGATTTGAAGTTTCCGCGCCCGATTCGATCGATGGTGGCACTGTTGGATGATACTGTACTGCCAATTACATTAGTGAGCGGTTCGGATACGGTCAATAGCGATCGAATTTCCCAAGGGCACCGGGTGTTATACACCCCCCCTACACCCCCCCTTGGCAAGGGGGGGACGGGGGGGGTCTCGATTCCGCAAGCCGAGGATTATGTCGAGTGTCTGCGGGCTGCTTGCGTGGAGGTCGATCGAACCCAGCGCAAAACTCAAATTAAAGCACAAGTAGAAGCCGCAGCAACAAAACAAGGCGGTTACGCCGACATTACCGAAGATTTGTTAGAAGAAGTCACCGACTTAGTAGAATGGCCGAACGCAGTTGTCGGCAAATTTGACGAGGAATTTTTGATATTGCCGCCGGAAGTAATCACCACAATTATTGTTACAAACCAGCGGTATTTTCCCATCCTCAAAAGCCCGGATTTTCCCGAACTTCTGCCCTATTTTATTACAATTTCCAACGGCGACCCGGCTAAAGCGGCGATTATTGCCGCCGGTAACGAGCGAGTAGTGCGGGCGAGATTGGCAGACGGTCAGTTTTTCTACAAAGCAGACTTGGTAAAGCCTCTAGAGGATTATTTGCCCAAGTTGGAAAAAGTTACTTTCCAGGAAGATTTGGGGACTGTACGCGCAAAAGTCGATCGGCTGTGCAAGATTGCCAGCCTCATCACAAATCAACTGCAAATCCCAGCCGAAGAACAAGCTTACATCGCAAGAGCAGCATTGCTTTGCAAAGCCGACCTCGTAACCCAAATGGTTTACGAACTTCCCGAAATGCAAGGAATCATGGGGCAGAAATACGCCTTAGCAAGTGGCGAACCGGAAGCAGTAGCCACAGCGATTTTTGAACATTATTTGCCCAAAGGTGCGGGCGACAATTTACCGCAAACTATGACAGGTCAAGTTGTCGGAATAGCAGACAAATTAGATACATTAGTCAGCATCTTCGGTTTGGGAATGTTGCCGACTGGTTCATCCGATCCCTTCGCTTTGCGCCGCGCAGCCAATGCAATAACTAACATTATTTGGGCTGCTGAGTTGCCAGTCAACTTGCACAAGTTGCTCGCAGAAGTTGTTGCCGAATTTACCGCAACGCGCCCAGAAACACCGCCGGAGTTGCTCGATCAGTTATACGAGTTTTTCTTACAAAGAATTCGGACTTTGTTGCAAGAAGAAAAGAATGTAGATTACGATTTGGTAAATGCAGTTTTGGGAGAAAACGACCCAGAATATACTGAACGAGCATTGAGAGATTTGTTGGACGCACTGGAAAGAGCGCTTTTCCTACAACAAATCCGCAATAACCAGACTTTGGATCTGATTTACGAAACAGTCAACCGTTCAACTCGTTTGGCGGCTCAAGGTGAGTTGGATAAAGTAGAATTGGAACCGAAAACGGCGGTGAAACCGGAGTTATTTCAAAAGTCGTCTGAACAAGCTTTTTACGATGCAGTAGTGCAGTTAGTGCCGCAAACGCTCCTATCCAAACAAACTCGCGATTACCAGCAATTAGTAGATAGCTTGACTGAGATTGCTCCGACTGTCAGCAACTTTTTCGACGGGCCAGAAAGCGTTTTGGTGATGGACTCCGACCCCGAAATTAAGCAAAATCGGTTGAATTTACTGGGTTTGCTGCGGAATCACGCGCGGGTGTTGGCTGACTTTGGGGCGATCGTCAAAAGTTAGAATTGACAACATTTGAGTCCGCCGGGGATTGAAAACCTCCGCTTCAGTCCGCCGGGGGTTGAAACCCCCGTCTCAAAGCGAAAGTCCTCTTAAGAGGACTGAAACCCTGACATACCATACTTTTCAGTCAGTTTTAACTCCTATGTTGCACCATTCTCAAATAGCCTTTTGTGAACAGGCAAGATGCCTGTGAAGCGAGAAAATTTATCTTTTGTGGAACAGGCATCTTGCCTGTTGCTGACAATAGTGCAATATCTCAGTTTTAACTGACTTTAGCTGTTAGACAGGGGTTTTCAACCCCTGGCGGGTATGGGGCAAACGGAGGGCGTGCAGGCAAACCAACTTGAGGAATGTACTTGTTAAAATCTCTATCGAAATAACCTTAAAGTTTACCAATAAAAAAAGTAAATCTATTAGAATTATTGCCGAACCGCCCGCGTCTCAGCAGAGTTCGATCGCTCTCTTAAAAAATAAGCAAAATGGCCAATAGCCAAAAACCTATGGAAGGTTAAGATATAAACTTATAAAACCAGGGAAGTTCGCTCCATCACACACAAAACTTATGCCGATCGCTCATATCATTGGACTAGGAAAATCAGGAATTGCCGCCGCCAGACTGCTAAAACGCGAAGGATGGGAAGTAACGCTGAGCGATCGCTCATCTTCCCCAAGCTTGCTCGAACAGCAACAGGAATTCGCTAACGAAGGAATTCATGTTGAGCTAGGTCAATCTTTTGAACCAGTCGAATCTATAGAATTAATAGTAGTAAGTCCGGGCGTTCCGTGGGACAGTCCAGCATTAGCGCGCGCCAGAGAGTTAGGCATTGAAACAATCGGAGAAATGGCTCTCGCGTGGCGTTACCTCAAATCTCCTTGGGTGGGAATTACTGGCACTAACGGCAAAACTACTACTACTGCTTTAATTGCTGCTATTTTTGAAGAAGCCGGGCTTTATGCTCCCGCTTGCGGCAATATTGGCTATGCTGCGTGTGAATTAGCTTTAGCCGAAAAACAGCCGGATTGGGTAATCGCAGAAATTAGCAGCTATCAGATAGAATCCTCGCCGTTTGTAGCGCCGCGAATCGGAGTTTTGACGACTTTGACGCCGGATCACCTCAGTCGCCATAAAACTTTAGAAAATTACTACAACATTAAAGCGCATTTGCTGAAAAAGTCTGAATTGCAAGTAATCAACGGCGACGATCCTTATTTGCGCCAGCAAGGAATTGACATTTGGCCGGATGCGTGTTGGACGAGTGTGAAAGGTGAAAAAGAACTGTTGGGCGATCGCACTTTTGGAGCCTACATCGAAAACGGTTGGGTAATAGCTCAAAGCGAGAAAATTCTGCCTGCTGATTCTTTGCGGATGGTGGGAGAACACAATTTACAGAATTTGTTAATGGCGGTGGCGGCGGCTAATTTGGCGGGGATAGATAAAAGTGCGATCGCCCGGGCGATCGCTAAATTCCCCGGAGTTTCGCACCGCCTCGAACACATCTGCACTTGGGAAGGCATAGATTTCATCAACGACAGCAAAGCTACTAATTACGACGCGGCCCAAGTCGGGTTGGCTTCTGTTAGCGCACCGGCGATTTTAATTGCGGGCGGCGACCCCAAAGAAGGGGACGATCGCGCTTGGATTGATACAATCAAGGCGAAAGCTGCTGCGGTGCTGTTAATTGGAGATGCAGCGAGTCTTTTTGGCGATCGGCTCAAACAAGCAAATTACAACGCTTGGGAAATAGTCGAAACAATGGAACGAGCAATCCCGAGAGCCGCAGAATTAGGCAGACAAAATCATGCTAAAGTAGTGCTGCTTTCGCCAGCTTGTGCTAGCTTCGATCAATACCAAAACTTCGAGCAGCGGGGCGATCATTTCCGTCAATTGTGTCTCGAATCGCTTGCTAAAGAGTAGAGCTAGATATATATCGCACGCGATATCTTTAGGGACACGGCATTGCCGTGTCCTGCCCCGGGATCGGCGACTTTATAGATGTGTAAGCCTTCAAACTGTCTTCCAAATATCCTTAATTCGAGCCTGCTGTTCCCATTCTAGCTCACCAAAAACTAGCATCATTTCCTCATGAGTATAATCAATAATAATCGCCGCCAATTGAGCCACCGTTTCCGCTTCCAGCATTGCTAGTTTCAATTTGGTCATTGCTTCTTTATCCATTAACACGAAACTTTTAATTTTTACCTCATTTTTATTTTAATTGTGCCTGCAAATCTCTTTCAGTTGTGCATTAAAACTGGCAACCTGACTAGCACTTACTCTATCAAAGTTGCGCGAAGATATTTTTAATTCTTCGCGGCAAATTTGAGAGCGCAATTTTTCATCAATCTCCAGAATCTGACTTTCAGAAGTGACAGTTTTTTGCAACAAAATTGCGATTTCCCTTTCCAGTTGCCGATTGCCTTGCTGAAAGAAATCTTGAGAGTTAGAACGAAACAAACCACTATTGACTTGCTGAATTTGGCTAGGTGTCAGCGATTGAGCCGAGACAGCAGCCGGAAATCCAAAAGATGCTGCTAGCCACCAGCTAGAAATTATTTGTTTGAGAATGCTGTTCATCACTGTCTGGAGGAGTTTTTACCTCAGTTGGTTTCTCGTTTTCTGACTCGCTTGCTAATTCATCTTCTCGTTCAAGTTTTTCTTGCCACTCGACAAGCTGCTGAAAAAGTTTCGGGGTAATTTCAAATACGGGTTTGTTGGTTTCTGACATATTCACTCCTAACATTTATTACATTTAACTGGTTCCCGGGCTCTGCCTGGGAACCGCTGTCGAGAGGCTCTGCCTCGCTTTTTCAGCAGGAAAATTGGAGGCTGAGCCTCCGGATCTGCGTTACCAGGTAGAGCCTGGAAACGAGTAGAAAAACAATTATGTCGATCGGAAGCTATGCTCAAACCTTCAGCAGCGACATAATTATGCCAGTTAGGGAACCACCAAGCAAAGCTAAAGTAGCTAAGGTACTAATGCCAAATCCTGCCGCTCTTTTTTCGGCAGCTTGATAGTAACCCCAAGCAAACAAAATACGTCCAATTATCCAAACTGCGCCGATAGCAGCACCCCAAATTGGGCTGATAAATTGCGAGAACAGCCACAGCGAGGGCAAAAATAGAATCATTTGCTCTAAGGTATTTTGCTGAACTCGCAACACTCGCTCAAAGTCTGGGCTTCCTGTCATCTGCGGGGGAGAAACTTTGTGTTTGAATCTAGCTCTGCCGACGTTGATGGTAACAACGAAGTAGAGAATTAATGCTGAAACAGTAATTAGACTAGGCCAAAGTGTCGCGTTTGCTTCTGCGAGCATGATTCGGTATTATTCGGGTGGAGTAGATATCTTGATTATAAATCAATTATTGCCGATCGGGTCATTCATCCCCATCCAGTCATTCAAAGCAGGGGATTTGATGCAACTGCTGGGTATTAGTGGCGCGGCAATTGCTTTCGGGTTCCGGGACATCCTCGAACACTTGCTGGCTGGGATTTTCATTCTTTTTCTCGCACCTGCATACGGATACAAGCCCCCGACTCCTCTGGTGAGCAGCCCCAAATTTTAGACTTTTGTTCAAGCTCCCAGATTCATCAGTGGAGTCAATCTCAAATCTCAAATCAGTGGAGTAAATTTAAAATCTAAAATCTAAAATCTAAAATCTAAAATCGTTTGACGGATACAAGCCTCTGACTTAAGGAGATTATTTTGCTCAACAATATTCGAGACCGTCTTAAATATTTCACCAGGAGCAGGATTGCTCCAGAGCATTTAAAGCAAATACGAGTTGACTTGTTGGAAGAATCAACCCTAGATATTGACTATCTTGTCTTAATTCTCGGCTCCTGTATAATTGCCACTTTTGGACTGCTTGCCAACAGTGCGGCCGTAATTATCGGTGCAATGATAATTGCGCCTCTGATGTTGCCAATTCGAGGGTTAGCATTTGGAGCGGTAGAAGGTAACGTTCTCCTCTTCCGCAAAGGTTTAATTGCATTAGCAGTCGGGACGCTGCTAGCAATTTTTCTAGCTTGTTTTTTGGGCGCTTTGGTACAACTTCCCGACTTTGGGAGCGAAGTTCTAGCTCGTTCTAAACCTACATTACTAGACTTAGGAATTGCGATCGCCGCTGGAGGAATCAGCGGCTATGCGAAAGTTCAGCCCAAAGTTTCTGCTACTCTGGCGGGAACTGCGATCGCCGTGGCTCTCATGCCGCCAATTTGTGTTATAGGTTTAGGCTTATCTCAAGCTAATTGGTCGCTCAGTTTGGGAGCAAGCCTCCTGTATCTTACTAATTTGCTGGGGATTACTCTTTCCTGTATGCTAACCTCTTTAATGGCCGGCTACACGCCCCTGCATCGCGCCGGTAAAGCCCTCTTGTGGGCGCTAGGATTGACGACTATACTTGTGATTCCTCTGGGGGTGAGTTTTGCGGAATTGATCGAGCAGGCGCAACTAGAAGCCAGTCTGAAGCGGGCGTTGCTTAACCGAACTATCACTTTTCAACGAGTGGAAATGATTAAAAGCGATACTAACTGGTTGGCGAAACCGCCGGAAGTTCGTCTGAGTGTTCGCAGCAGCGAACCTTTGACACCCAAACAGGTGCAGCTTTTAGAAGCATTTGTCGAAAAAGAAATGGGTCAACCATTTACCCTGATTTTTCAAGTCAGTCAAGTTGAAGAAGTGCGGCGCTCAACCCAGAATAAGTCCGGATCAAAACCGAAATTTTAACTATTTTAGCCCTAATTTTATGGCCCCAGAAGCTCTAATTAACCAAGTGACGATCGAGGGGAATCTGAAGCAATTTCTCTTAGTGCTAGCGGTTTCTTTAACTGTGGCGACGTTGCCGCAAATCTTTGGGTGGCTGAGCAAAATTCCCTACACGCTGCTGTTAGTAATTGTCGGGTTGGGTTTGGCTTTTATAGATGTGCGGCTGGTGACGCTTTCACCGAAACTGATTTTGTTGATTTTTTTGCCGCCTCTTTTGTTTGAAGCTGCTTGGAATCTGGAATGGCCTAAACTCAAGCGGGATTTAGTGCCGATCGCTCTTTATGCGGTTTTGGGTGTTGTGATTTCTGTTGCTGGCGTGGCTTTTGCTCTCAACCAAATAGCGGGAGTTTCTTTAGCGATCGCCCTGTTGGTAGGAGCTAGTATATCTGCTACCGATCCTGTTTCAGTAATTGCATTGTTCCGGGAATTGGGAGTTGAAAAACGCTTAGCGTTACTGGTGGAGGGTGAGAGTTTATTTAATGATGGCATTGCTATTGTTGCCTTTAGTTTTTTGGTGGGATTCTCTCTAGGGACTGATGACGTTGGCATCCCAAATCTGATTGCGCGTTTCTTAGCTTTTGTGGGAATTGGGGTTGTTGTCGGCACTTTAATCGGTTTTGGAGTTTCTTATCTAACTCAACCATTTGATTTACCTTTGGTTGAGCAATCGTTAACCTTAGTTTCCGCCTACGGTACTTATATAATTGTGGAGGAATTGGGCGGTTCAGGGGTGATTGGGGTGGTGACGATGGGCTTGATATTTGGCAATTTTGGCTCTCAGATTGGTATGCAACCCAGTACCCGACTTGCGGTAACACAATTTTGGAATTTTTTGGCGTTTTTTGTAAATTCGATCATGTTCCTGCCATTGGTAACAAGTTAGAAAGGAGTAGATTTTGTCAATACCTCTTGGGATAGAAATATTATGGAATAATAATGA
>NZ_JAUBRK010000156.1:0-2248 GCF_036701825.1 Microcoleus sp. MOSTC5
ATGAAATGTCAAGTACATTGATATTCACTCATTTGTTTATTATACCTTGCTTGTGTTATTAAATTTTCATTCCTTATCTGGTTGGGTCGGATTATTTAATGCGCTCTGCCTCTCGTTTCCAGATTGAAGATCCAGAAGGTCATGCAAAAACTCTACGCTCGATCGGCATTGACGAAAAGACCATCAAGAAAATTAAAGAGTTCAATACTACAATCCTCCTACAGGAAGTGCAAACAAAAGCAGTAAAGGAAGCGTTGTTTGGAAAACAGGGTACGCAGGTGATCGACGATTATCGTAATATTCCAGTTTTGAGTTCTTATGCTCCACTAGAGATTGATGGATTGAGGTGGGTGATCGTGGCGGAGATTGATGTTTCTGAAGCCTATGCCTCAATTCACTCGTTTGAAAAAAAAGTTGCGATTGGAGTTACTATAATCATCGCGCTAATCACGCTTGTTGCGATTTGGCTGACCTCAATTTTTGTCAAACCCATCAATACTTTAATCAAAAGCGCTCGTAAGGTGGGATCTGGGGAATTTGACGCGGTTGTGAAATCCGGTTCGCAAGATGAATTTGGAGAGTTGGCTAAGTCATTTAACCAAACGATAGCCAGCCTTCGTGGCGAAACTCAACTAATCGAACAGAAAAATCGCGAAAATGAAGCATTAGTCTTAAATATATTTAGTCCCGCAATCGCCAAACGCCTCAAACAGGGCGAGCGAGAAATTGCCGAGCAGATTTCTAATGTCTCAGTCTTGTTTTCCGACCTCCACCAATTCACCAAGCTCGCTCAATCAATGTCCCCTCAAGAGGTTGTTGGCTTGCTTAATGAACTGGTAACAGGCTTTGATGAAATGACAGATAAATACGGTCTAGAGAAGATTAAAATTATTGGTGACGGTTACATGGCTGTATGCGGGCTTGGTATGCCGCGTCTGGATCATGACAAACGCACGCTAGATTTTGCTTTGGAAATGCTGTCGTTTGTCCGCCGATTTAGTTATGAAAAAGACTTACATCTAGACCTGCAGATCGGCATCAATTCAGGAGATGCGCTCGCAGGCGTGATTGGCAAAAATAAATTGCTCTACGACGTTTGGGGCGATACTGTAAATATTGCCAATAGGTTGAAGTCGGCTTGTCCCCCCGGCTCGATCTTAGTTTCTCAGGACATCTGCTCGCGCCTGCACGATATCTACGATTTTGAGCTGGTTGGTGAAATTCAAGAACCTGGAAAAGAAAAGCTAGTGGCTTGGCAAGTCAAAAGTTCTAAGCTGACCGTAAGTGTTCGAGAGGAAGAAGTTTATGAGTAATTTAAGCTTTTCAAACGACTGGCAAACCTGGGCGGTAATTGTCGGATTAGGGTTCCCACTCTTAGTAGTTTTACTAGGAGAAGTTATTTATCATCTACAAAGGCGCGGTAGACCGCTGGCGGCTACGCTGCAGGTTGTAAAAAACCTCGTCCTGCCAGTCTTAATGCTGATGCTTTTAATCAGAAATGTCGTGAGGTTTGACGTTAACGGGAATTTTGCAAAGGTCGTCGAAACCCTGTTTTGGATATCTGTTATCTACGCTTCTCTCTCGCTGTTTAATGTGATTTTGTTTGAAGAAGCTGAGGCAAATACATGGCGGGGACGGATGCCAAAACTGCTGGTCGATCTTTCTAGGTTGTTTTTGGTACTTGTGGGAAGCGCGATCGTACTGGCGGCGGTGTGGGGTGCAGATTTGGCGGGTCTTGCTACGGGATTGGGCGTTAGCTCGATCGTGATCGGTTTGGCGCTTCAGGACACATTGGGCAGCATCATGTCGGGCATTGCGCTGCTTCTGGAACGCCCCTTCAGCGTGGGTGATTGGTTGCGCATTGGAGATATCGAAGGTCAGGTAGTTGATATCAATTGGCGCTCTGTTCGCCTGCTAACTCTCCAGCGACAGGTGATTATCGTTCCCCATCAATTTGTTGGAAAAGAAATAATTCATAATTACAGCTAACCAGAACGCATTTACAACCAACGCATCAATATTGGCTTTTCCTACGATAGCCCTCCTAACCTGGTGAAGCAGGTACTGCTAAGTACAGCTTTGGGTACACAGGGAATATTAGCCGAACCCGAACCAGAGAGCAAAACCACATCCTATGATGAGACTGCAATTATCTATGAGGTGGAGTTTTTTAGGCTCTCCTGACTTTATGGTGTAAAATAGATCAACCAATACAGTTAGAGTGATGAGCTTTCATTTAGACTATCTA
>NZ_JAUBRK010000157.1:0-2240 GCF_036701825.1 Microcoleus sp. MOSTC5
CGTCAGAACCACAAGTGGGACAAATCAGATAGGGTTTCATCATGAGACTCCTCAAAAGATTGGCATAGAGCTATTATTCTCTATCCTTTACATAAAAACACTACCGCTCCCCTAACTGGAGCCAGTTTTTTTTATGAGTTTACTCATTTAGATACAGTGTGTTTTGAGAAATTTTTAGAGCTATTTGCTAGTGAGTACCCGGAGGATTTACAGATAATACAAGTAGATAATGGAGGGTTTCATAACTCTTTAAATCTCAGCATACCAGAAAATGTTATTTTACTGTTTCAACCCGCCTACAGTCCGGAAGTAAACCCAATAGAAAGACTGTGGGGATACGTAAAAGAACAATTGAAATGGTTGAGATTGACCAAATAGAAGAGTTGAGAGCAGCGGTGCAAAAAGAGTTAAAAAATTTGACTAAAGAAGTCATTGCTTCTTTGACAGGATGGGAATTTATTTTGGCAGCTATACAGCGGTTCCCGCTGTTAAGAAGTACAATAACAACAATTAGCAAACCAATTTCTGAGATGTTGAGGATTGATTAAGTTGAGAGCAACTGCAATTATTTGATCGATCATCGATGTGGTAGTTGGAGTGAACATACGCAAAAAAGATTTTAGTTGCGACCACCAAAGCTCTATTGGGTTAAAATCTGGGGAGTATGGGGATAAATTAATAATACTTGCACCTACAGCATCAATCATTGGCTTGATTAATGCTAATTTATGGGCAGGTAAATTATCCATCACTACTACCGCTCCTTCCCATAATTGAGGACATAAAAAATGCTGAATAAATATAGCAAATGCCTGTCCATCCATTGAATCATTCATTGTCATCAATGCCAACACTTTATTCATACTAATTGCGCCAATAGCTGTGACTTGAGCACCCCGATCAAATGCTTTTTTTTGGTATACTCTTGTCCCGCACTGTGAACGGGCAGGATTTCTACTCAATCCAAGTAGAATACCAGTTTCATCCAAAAATACTAAGTTTTTTGGCTCGATATCTTTAATCTTTTCCCAATATTCCACCCTTAATTTTTGGACTCTTTCAGTCCCGGCTTGGCTACTGCGCCATGTTTTTTTTTACGATTGAGTCCTAATTTTTGTAAGTAGCGACACATGGCAGTCCGACTCACCCAATTTCCCGTCTTAACAGCAAATAATTCACACAACTCTACCAAACTAGCATCTTGATGCTCTGCCACCAGTGTTCTGATAAGTGCTTCCGCATTTGTTAGGTGACGCTCATTGTGGTTTGCCCCTCTGTTTAGGCTGTAAACAACCCTCGACTTGTTGTTGCTTTACCAATTTTTGGACGAGACCTTTGCTGACAGCAAACCTGATGGCTACTTTCCTAATTGACATCTTTTGGGTCAAATGTGCTGTTACTATTTTTGATCGGAGATCGAGGGAATATGTTTTCATGAGCTTTAAATGCAAAGTAATATTCCATTGTTATTAATTGTACCATATTACAGCGGGAACCGCTGTATCTGTAGCAGGACTTTATAAAATTGGTATTAGTTGGAGCGAACCTCCGCAAAAAAGATTTGAGTTGTGACCACCAGAGTTCAATAGGGTTAAAATCAGGAGAGTAAGGAGATAAACAAATAACACTCACGCCTACAGATTCAATCAGTGGTACAATTGATGCTAGTTTATGAGCGGGTAAATTATCCATAACTACTACTGCTCTTGCCCATAATTGAGGACACAAAAACTTCTCAATAAATACGGCAAATGCTGCTGCATCTATTGAATCATTCATTGTCATTACTGCCCGCACTTTGTTGATACTAATTGCGCCAATTGCTGTAACTTTAGCCCCTCGATAAAATGGTTTTAATGAGGATACTCTTGTCCCCGGCGGTTGCGAACGGGCATGAGTTCTGGCTAAACGAGCGCAAAATCCCTGTTTCATCCAAAAATACCAGGTTTTCTGGCTCGATATGTTTGATCGTTTCCCAATATTCTACTCTTAATTTTTGTACTCTTTCTGTTGCGACTTGGCTACTATAGCAATCCTAAATGATTCGTAAAAAATTATAATTTATAATAGTTAGGTCGTGTGTTAATATTTATATGGGGAATATAGCGTGAAATAGAACAATATGTCTGAGCAGCAAAATCTCAAATAATTAAGTTATTTTATCGTAAGGATTCAGGTCTATGATTGGGGAATAAGAGAAGGCATAAATAAGTTACAAGAATGGGCAGATATAGCATCAC